>JAFACO010000428.1 GCA_023425485.1 Bacillota bacterium | reverse complement strand
GAGGAAGCTCTTCTTCCAGAAACAGCGGAATAATGTCCTCTCTTTTACTTCGATCTATAATTATTCCATCGGCTCTTCCTTCTATGGTTAGCTCAAAGGGAATCTCCTGACTTACTACTGGTACCGTGATACTTAGCGGCACCTCTGCGGTGTAGTTATCACCCATTTGCTTTTGTAATTTACGGTGTATCCTACTTCCAGCTTGCATGGCATCCGCTGCATTTCTTGACCTCGTATTATCCAAATCTCCAGAGCACAAGATGAATTCTACAAGATTTCGTACTGATATTTTTATTATTTTTTTATCTTCCTGCATATTGATGCTCCTTACTTGAGTAGCTCTTACCAGAACTGGCGGTCTGTTTAAGTATACCACTACACTATGCTTCTGCCAAGTGGAACTCATAACGTAGACCTTGCTAGGCTGAACTATAATCATTCCTATTCTGTTTCTACAAAATGAAGGAATAGTACTTGCATTTTTTACCTTAATCTGATACATTCTACTTGTATTCCTATTTTTACTAGAGGTCCTCTAATATTAGCGGAACCATAATAAATTGAGGAAGAAAATATGTAACTGTGAAGGTAGTGAACAGTTACGAAAGTATTAGTATATAAGTGATTGAAACAGGCAAGACTTAATGACGAATAATAGTAACATCAGAATTCAAATCACTGAAAAAAAGAAAAAGCGAGGTAGTATTATGGGCGGACATAATCACGACGGCGACTGCGGTTGCGGACACGATCACGATCACGAATTTGAACATGATTCAATTACATTATCATTAGATGACGGTACAGAGTTAAACTGCATGATTTTAGACATTTTCACTGTAGATAACAAGGAATACATTGCTCTTCAACCAGAAGAAGGCGAAGAGGAAGATAATGTTTTCTTATATCGTTTCATTCAAAAGGATGGCGGAGATCCAGAACTTCTCAACATTGATGATGATGACGAATTTGAAGCAGTAGCTGATGCATTCGAAGAGCTATTAGATTCTCAAGACTACGATGACATGTTTGATGACGAAGAAGAGGAAGAGGAAGAAGAATAATTCTTTCTTGATTTCAAAAAGGCGTTTGCAGCAATGCAAAACGCCTTTTTTATTTAACGCAGTAATGAATTGCGTTTCATTTGTATTACTTTATATCTACTTTACGACTTTACTGTTGTCTTTTAATTCCTCAATAAATCGTGACCAGGGCATAACTTTATTGTATCTCTCTTTAGCACCATAAATATAGAGTAATTCCTTTGCTCTGGTCATCGCAACATAGAACAATCTTCGCTCTTCTTCAATATCGGCTGGCAATGCTGCCTTTTTATGAGGCGTTATTCCTTCATTCGCATCTACAATAAAAACCGTATGATATTCCAGACCCTTTGCACTGTGCATGGTTGCTATGGTAATACAATCTTTTTTGAATTCTTTGTTTTCGGTAGCCTGTCTAATTAGCTCTTCTTTATACTCCTCCATATAGACAAACCATTCCTTATAGGTTTTAAAGCTCCTTGCACTTTCCTGAAGTTCATCTAATACCTCAATAAGTTCCTCCGGTTTAATTCTTCGGTAATCTGCATATTCCTTTAAATAATCCTCGTATCCAATGCCTCGCCTGATATAATTGACTGCTGCAAAAGGATTCATCGTACCAAGAATGGAAAGATCATATTCTAACTGTTCAATTCGTTCTAAGACCCAGGTTTTATCCTCATAAAAATCCCTTACAGAATCGAGATCTACCTCTGGTGCTTCAAAGCTTTCTCTACTGATATACCTCTTCGGCCGGTTAATAATCTGCAAAAACAAACTTCTCTCAGTCTTTCCCATAGCTATCTTAATATAACTTAATATATCTCGTGTAATCCAATGTTCAAATAAGTTAGGCAAGGAATCCCTCATCTGAAAGGGAATGTTATATTCCATTAGCTTATGAAGTAAAGAACCGGAACCATGGGTGGTTCGGACCAAAATAACCATATCGGACAAGGAAATACCTTCCGTTAAAAGTCTTTGTATCTCACTTGCAATAGCCTGATTTTCCTCCGCCAGGGTATTAAAATACTTGCATGCCACTTCATTTCCCTGACCACTTACTCCTTTGATTATCTTCTCATATCTGTTTTGATTACATTGTACAAGTCGATTGGAGGCTTCCAGAATATGATTTGTAGAGCGATAATTAATATTAAGTACAATCTGTTTACAATTAGGATAATCTTTGGGAAAGTTAAGCATTATTTCAGGTTTCGCACCGCGAAAACGGTAGATGGACTGATCATCATCCCCCACTATAAAGAGGTTGTTTTGTGGCAGTGCTAACATTCTAATAATTTCATATTGTACAAGATTAATATCTTGAAATTCATCGATTAATATGTAATGAAATTTGTCCTGCCAAAGCTTTAATATATCCTCTCGTTCAGTCAATAACTGGTAGCTTAATAAAAGCATATCATCGAAATCTATGAGGTTGGCTCTTCTTAATCTTTTCTCATATTCCTGATAAATACCTCGAAATATTTCATCCGAACAGGAGATGGAGTAGTAATTACTAATCTCCATACGATTTCCTTTTACCAGACTTATTTCAGAAAATAACTCATTAATAAAATCCTTCTCATCCTCATATTCCAGCTCTAAACGATGAATAATCTCTTTCATATATTGATATCTTACATCTTCTTTTACAATATTAGCTCCGGTAAAACCATAAGCATGCTTAAGTATTGTGAAAAATACTGCATGGAAGGTACCAAAATTTACTCCAGTATGATTAAGTCCTCTTAACCTCAAAAAGCGTTCTTTCATATGGGTGGCAGCAGCTCTGGTAAAGGTAATAACTAAGATTTTATCTTCCTTAATGTGACTATTCTCAATTAAATACCTAGTTCTCTCTGTTATTACCGTAGTTTTTCCTGATCCTGGTCCAGCAAGAACTAACATTGGTCCCTCTCCATGAACCATAGCTTCCAGCTGTGCTGCATTCATGTTCATACTCTTCACTCCCCCTCTTTTATACATTATCATACGCATTAACTTCCATGACAGCGTGTTAAGCATCGTCTATAAAGCTAATGATTTCTGTAATTTGTCTCTAAACTATTAAATTAATTCAACATAATCTTATAAATCTTTAAACTTCTATTCGTTATTACTTGTTATTGGATTTCATAAAGAAAAATATGAACAGAAAAAAAGAATAGCTATACGGACCGCAACTTACAAACTTGCATAGAATTTAAAGAATGCTATCAAAGATTTAACATGACTACGATAGATGTTACTAATGGCAGCAGCATTATCCTAATTACATAAACCATTAATTTTGTCGTTTCTATTTAAATTATTATTAATTAAAAATCTAACAAAGAATAATTTCTAATATCATATATTTTCTACTTAATTTTATTATATAATTTGAGTGCCAAAAGTCATTCATACTTTTACGCTTTGTCAAATTGCGCATAAACAAACTGCACTTAGTTATACACAATATAGTTTGATGAGCAACGGTATGAAATCGTTGGTGCAAAATAAGACATATCTTTTGACACTCAAATTTTAATATAAACTAACTTAATTTATCAATTGCAACTTGAATACGGCGAAGACTCTCTTCCTTACCTAAGATGCTCATAATTTCATAGGCACCACCAGGTGTGGATTGCTTTCCGGAAACTGCTGTTCTTACAGGCCATAAACCTTGTCCATTCTTAATTTCTTTCTCTGCAATATAACCCATTAACAATGCTTCTATTCCAGCTTCAGAATAATCTTCAAGGGCTTCAAATCTTGGTAAAAGATCAGTAAGGACACGCAAAGAGCTTTCTGCATCTGTTTTCATTTTCTTATGGCTAAACATCTCTATATCATAATCTGGAAGTGCTTCAAAGAAATCTATAATTCCCTTAATATCAACCAGGGTTTCTATTCTTGTCTTTACTAAAGCCGCTACTCTCTTAGTATCAATATCTCTGGTGATTACTTCTTTAATATAAGGAAGCGCTAATTCGTAATATTTCTCAAAGTCCATGCTCTTTAGATATTCACCGTTCATCCAACGTAATTTAACAATATCAAATACGGCAGGTGCTTTATTAATATGAGTATAATCAAATTCCTTAATTAACTCCTCAAGAGACATTATTTCATTATTGTTGGAAGAGCTCCATCCAAGTAATGCAACAAAATTAATAATTGCCTCAGATACAAAGCCTTGCTCCAATAAGTCCTCATAGGACGAATGTCCGCTACGCTTACTAAGCTTCTTATGCTCTTCATTGGTAATCAACGGAAGATGCACATAAACTGGCTCCTCCCAACCAAAATCCTGATATAATCTTGTATACTTTGGTGTAGAGGATAAGTATTCATTACCACGAACTACATGGGTAATCTTCATCATATGATCATCCACTACATTAGCAAAGTTGTAGGTAGGATACCCATCGGACTTTATTAAAACCATATCATCAAGTTCTTCATTGTCTACTGTAATAGTTCCAAAAATAGCATCATGAAAGGTGGTTGATCCATCCGTTGGATTATTCTGACGAATAACATAAGGAATATTGGCTGCTAAATTCGCTGCAATCTCCTCCTTTGTAAGGTGAAGACAATGTTTATCATATTTTGTAATTTCCTTAACATCCTTTGCGTCCTCTTCCTCTTCGAGAGAATTACCAACTGCAGTTTTTAAAGTTGCTAGTCTGTCCTTTGTACAGAAGCAGTAATAAGCAGCACCTTTTTCCACCAATTGCTTTGCATATTCCAGATAAATACCACTTGACTGACGTTCACTCTGGACATAAGGGCCATAACCTCCATCCTTATCTGGTCCTTCATCGTGAATTAGACCAGTACCCTTAATGGTACGATAGATAATATCTACCGCTCCTTCCACAAGACGTTCCTGATCTGTGTCCTCTATTCTTAAAATAAATGTTCCATCCTCATGCTTAGCGATTAAATACTCATATAACGCTGTTCTTAAATTGCCGACATGCATCCTACCTGTCGGGCTTGGTGCAAATCTGGTTCTAATTTTGCTCATTCTACTAACCTCACAATATATTTTATTCTTTTCAATAAACTTTTCTTACTTATACTCCCGTAATATCTGATTATAAGTATCATAATCAAAGGTTCCACTCTGTATCTGCTTAATAAGCTCTGGGTCCATTGACATAATGACTATAAATAGATAAATTACAACGATTATAAACATAATTGCAGAAAAAATCAGCGTTGCTCTTGCCCAGTTCTTTTTACTTGCTGGTGTATTACCACTTACCGACCACACAATCAGCATGATTAAAAATATTAACCAGCCCACAAATGGTATAAATAAAATACCATAGGTACCTAACCAGTTAAGAAATGTCGTGGGTCTATTGTCTTCCAGATTCTGTGGATATCCTTGTCCCTGAAATCCCTGTGCTGGATTCCCCTGCTGATATTGCATTCCCATAGTATTGGGATAATAACCTTGATTACTCTGCATTTCATGTTGTCGAAAGTCTACATGATAAGGAGCTTGTGCCTGTTCTCGAAATGAATTGCCACAGTAATCGCAAAAATTAGCTCCCTCGTTCTGACTTTCTCTACCACAAACCTTACATCTCATATTAGCCTCCATCTACCGCTTCAGCGGTATACAAATTATGAGCGAAAAGTACGTTCCAGTACTTTTTTTCGGTTGAACAAACTTTCCTTTTCAACCTATCCACCTATTTTTTCTTATTTAATCAATAATGGACATTATAACACAATACTTTTAAAAATCCAATCGGTAACTTGTTTGCAACAGTTATCTTCTAATTCCGTAAACCTAACTGTTTTTAATGTGGTTTTTATATATTTAAATCTAAGATACAAAATGAGATACTTGAAATTATTCATTTCAAATATCCCATTTTTTTAAATATTTTTAATTAAGTAATAGGGTTTTTCAAATTATCAGCCTCATATTAACCTTCTGATCTCATAGCCTCAATAGCACTAATCTTCGTAGCCCTACGTGCTGGGAAATATCCAGACACTAGACCAACTATAATGGATATCGCAAGAGACATGAATGGCAAATAAAGTGGAATAATAGAGAAGCTAGTATTTGTTGAATCATACATGTAATTGCCGGACATCAGTGCTCCAAAAATTGGTCCTCCATACTTATTGATACCCCAGGAGGATATATAGCCTAGAATAATTCCAATTATTCCACCAAATAATCCAATCATTCCAGCTTCAAATAAGAACAATTTACGAATATCCTTTATGGTACATCCAAGAACCTTCATGATACCAATTTCTTTGGTTCTCTCATAGATGGACATTACCATGGTATTAGCAATACTGATTGCAGATACTACCATGGCAACAGCACCTAAGGCACCTAATACCATCTGTAGCGTTTCAGAAGTCTTCTTTAAAGGCTCTAAATATTGCATCTGGCTATAAGACTGGTAGCCCATTTCCTTAATTTTAGCCTGTACGTCTGATACATTATCTACATTATCTACATTCAATTTAATTGTTTGATATTCGTATAGAGACTTAATTGCTTTCTTACGATCCGCTAAGGATAGGGTGTTGCAGTATTTTAAGTAGATTTCTTTAAAGTATTCGGTATCCATATAAATACTCCAGTCGTATTCTCCCTGTGTCTCTACCATCTTCGCAATACTCGTTAGCGGCATTTTAAAGGATTTCTTTTTAGGATCTGGCTGATAGTCTTGAAAGGATAATACCACCTTTTCCTTCTGAATATCAACATCTACCGGCTGCCACATCATGGACTTTGGATCAGTAAAATTATTCGGCATAGAAGATCCAAAAACAATTGGACTATTATCCTCCTCATTCGGATATTCACCGTATTGCAATGCAGGGAAATCAAACTCCTTCATCGCCTCATAATCCATGACCTGTATGCTAATCCACGCCTGATATTTCCCCGAAGTTAATATCGCTTGCTTGTAAATTAAAGGCGTAACAGCTTTTACATGATCAAGGGTTTTAAATAGCTCCACTATACTATCATCTATGACTTGCTTGCTATTATTCCAGTTGCCATTTTCATCCACATATCCTGTGTTTGCATCAACCGTAATGGTGGTTAGTCCACCCTGCTGCATGAGCTGTGAGTCAAAGTTATTCTCCATTCCTTTACCAATGGAAACCATGATAATAATAGATAGTGAACCAATGATAACTCCTAGGACTGTAAGAATTGTTCTAGCTTTTCGGCGAGACAAACTCTTTAAGCCCATTTTGAACAGATCATCAATCCTCATATATCTCAATTCCTTTTTTAATTTTTCTGCGTGCCAGTAAGGTTCCAAGTGCTATACTTACAAATAAAACTGCTACAGAAATACCGATTACAAAGAACCAGTTGGAAAGAAGCGGATCTTTTACCTGACCCATTCCTGGATCTACTATCGTTCCTTCACCCAATTCACCAGTATAGCCGGGGTCAATGTATCCGCCATCTGATATTACTTCTTCCACTGGCATTTCATCTACTAAAGCATCGTCTGTTCCAATCGCATCAACAGGAACCTCTTCCGTTCCAGATGTATCTGTTGCTGTCTCATCCGTTACTACTTCGTCTGTTACACTTGTGTCTGCTCCAACCTCATCGGTTGCTGCTTCCTCGGGTGTTGTTTCATCCACAGCTGCACCATCCACGGGTGTTTCTTCTGCAGTTACATCACCGGTTGCTACTTCGCCGGTTGTTGTATTTGTTGTAGTTTCATCCGTTACTACTGGTTCTGATACTGTTGTACTTGATGAAGAATTTTCTTCTACCGCTATTTTAACATCCTTCGTTGTACTTTCAGGTACTGCTATTTTAACATTAGGTTCTTGTGCAACCGCAACAGATGTGGTTGCTACACTACTGCTTTCTACTGTACTATTCATATTCTTAATGTCCTCCATTCATCAGACTTCCCTTTTATAATTCTTTTTCATCCTGTTTACGAAGTCTCGCTTTATAAACATTGATAATAACCTTTCTTGTAATTGGTATAAATAATAGGAAGATTACGATTTGAGCCACTATAAATGCCCATAAAGGTAAAATTTCTTTTTTAGCTGCGCCTTCATCCGGATTAAATACACCGGTTCCCGGATCAATTGGGCCTGGATCAATGCTTGTCATTCCAGAAACAAACTGTGAGAAGTCCTGTGTAAACTCTACTTGATCCCCATTACTATCTTCAAAGGTAAATCGCAATACACCTTTTGCATCTCCTTCAATATTTGGGGTAACTTGAAACTCTACATAAGATGGGGTACCTTCTGCAACATTACCAATGATCTGCATTTCTCCATCAGACTTAATAAAATCCCCTTCTACTTTAGCAATAACATTATTTAAAGGTGATTTACCCATATTATAAAATTCAAATGCTAGGGTTGCTGGAGTCCCAACGGTAATCA
>JAFACO010000276.1 GCA_023425485.1 Bacillota bacterium | reverse complement strand
TGATTTTTTCCCGTGAAAGATAATATTAGTGGCATTTGGAGGCAGCATTCTCTTCCAAGAGGCCAGTTCCTCTCCTATCATATGCAGACGAATCGAGTCTTCCTTTAAGGTTTCGAATAGTTGAAATAAACGCTTTGGATTACGAGTATCCTTGTTTAATTTTCCCACATATACACAGTTAATATAACGTCGGTTAAATTCGATATCCTCCGTTTGTTGTGTCAATTCCGGTTTCGTAATAAGTGGAAACTGTAACTCTTTAAGTTTATTCTGTATCTCCATAGGTGCAGACTGCAATTCCTTATAGATTGGACTTGTCACTACAATATTGTCTGCAAGGGAGAAAACTTCCGATTGAAACCTCGCTAACTCCTGTCTTGGATAATTCATAAGATAGTAGTAATTTGTTGCAAAGGGGTCTTGCATATAAATAATCCATCTAAAATTTTTCGGATACTGCTCAAGATACTTCATCATTGGTAAACAAGACTCAAACGGATAGCAGACATTGATAATTGCCTTGAGATCATACTGACTTATGATGTATTTTAGCTGTTTAAAAGGATGATGAATCCAATGTTTTTTCTTATATTCTTCCTTTACAAAGCGGTCTAAAAATATATCCTTGAATAATTGTACCGCAGTAAAAACCTGTGCTTCCTTCCAGCATTTTTTTACCTGTGTTTTGTCAAAGTTGCTGTTTATTCGGTGAATATATATTTTCTGCCAGACCTCGTGCTCCGGCAAATCAGGATAAGGCTTTAAGGTCATAATATGAACCTCATGTCCCGCTTGAAGAAAAGACTTAGAGAGTCGATAGACAATATTTGAATTAGCACCAAAGTTAGGATAAAAGTCATATGTAATAAACAATAAATTCATATTAATAACCATGCCTTTCCCTGTGCCAGCAAATACTCTTTGTTGGCACAGTATTATTTGCTCAAACTTATTACTGCTAAATCTTAGATTTTATCCAGCAGAAAGCAAACCATTAACAGCGAAGTTTGAGAAATTAAAATCAAATTTCAATGGTGCTTCTCTTCTAGCTTTATCCTATTAGCTTACTATATACCTCTACTAATGCACTCGCTGAATCAGTCCAGGTATAGTGATTAATTACTGTCTCATAACCTTGTTCAGCGATGGTCTTTGCTTTCTCTGGATTTTGTATTAGAAAATTAATTGCCTCATAAAGTTCTCTTACATTATGTGGCTGTATCAGAAGTCCATTTTCCTTGTCAATAATAATCTCCTCTATTCCTTGTTTATAACAGCCAATGACAGGCACCTTACAGGCCATTGCTTCCAGATAAGCACAACCTAAGGCCTCATAATAAGAGGGCATCGCAAAGATGTCGGTAACCTTCATAATCTGGGCTACCTCTTCATAATCAATATATCCAAGAAAATGTACCACCTGCTTTAATCCGAGATACTCCACCTGCTGCTTCAGCCTTTTCTCTTCTGGACCATGACCGATGATAATTAGTTGAATTACTCTATCTTTATATTTTTTTGTCAAATGACCAACAGCATTAATTAAATAATGGTTGCCCTTTATCTTCTTTAAACTTGCCACACTTAGAATTGTAATATTCTTATTCTTTGTGTAAGCAGTTGGACAGAAAAGTTCGGTATTTACACCATTATAGACGGTATATAGAGGCGTTTGCGGGAAATGTGCCTTTACCCTTTCACATACCTTATTGCTCACGCCCACAACAGCATCTGCTTTTCCTATTAACCGATGCAAGACTCTATCTCCTCGCCTTTGCAAAAGGCGTACAAGCAGAGGGAGTTTTCGATCATATAATACACTTAATCCGTGGTAATGAATCACTAGTTTTTTCTTATATTTTTTTGCAATTGATGTAAAAATCCTTAACGAATACTCACCAAACATATGAATGGATATCGCCTCATACTGTGTAAAATCTATTATCTCTTCAAACATCTTTACATTTCGATGTAAGGCTAGTCTGGAGTAAATCCCCTTATATAATGTAAAATACTCGCAATATTTCACCGGAACACCAGCACAGAGTTCTTCCCTGCATTTCTCTTTTAGATGATGTATACTCGTAGGCACAATTACGTCAACCTGATGTCCCAACTGGAGTAAAGCCTGTGCTTGTTGTTGTATGAAGATACAAAACTGCGGTTGTTCCTGGCTTGGATAGTAATCCGATACAAATAATATTTTCATAAAATTTACTCCACTTGTGATAGTTCTTTAAAGGAATTCAAGTATTCGATTGCCTTTTGTCTATTCTCCTTAATTATGAGATTCGTTTTATTATAGTCAATCTCCTGTGTCGTAATTTCCTCCAGGTCTTTAATAATACGGTCTTGTAACTCCAATTGCGTCAAGAGACCGGTTATTCGTCCTGGTGCTGAATTGCCCAGAAAGGAGAAGAACTTTTTATTAAATATTGCTGAGAAGGCAGTCCCGTGGAAGGAGGTGGTAAGTACATAACTTGCATGTTGAAATAAATTGATAAATTCCTCTACTTCGGCACTCTTTATCGTTACATCCCCCTTAAGAAACGTAATTTCAGACGTAAGAACAATAACTTTGTAGCCTGTAAGTTCCTTTAATCTCTTAATGGCTCCAGGGAGTAACGGATGCCCTGACATGGGATAACACAGAATATAGGGATAGGGCAGCGGTTTCCACATAGAAAAAGCAGCCCAGGTTTCTTTACTAAGTAAGAATACGGGGTCCATGTGTTGCAATACATAATTCTTATGACCTAACAGCTCCTCCAGATATTGTTGTGTTTCCAATTCTCGAACAGAAATAGCTGTAAAATCACCTAACAATTCACGAATTTGTAGTTGTAAATGGTTGGGTACAACACTTGAGCCCATACTAACTGCATAACTGACTCTCTTTATCTCCCTGCTTCCAAAGTCTAAGAAAAAGGATTTCTTTAACTCTCTGGAGACATTCCACAGTTGATCACTTCCAGCAATATAGATATCTGCCCTAGGTGGATCTGATAGTAGCTCATTTCTGGTATTATACCTTCTCGTTAATTTCAGATTCTTTTTTATGAATTTTTTAAAATTCCTATGCCTTTTTTTGATTGAATAAAAACTCTTAATGGTAAGCAAAAGGCGAATTATATTTATGATAAATATTTTTAACGAATGACCAGAGATTTTTTGATAGATATAATTTTGCTTTTGTGTGTAATCTATAATCGTATTATCAATAGATAGGTTTAATAAAGCTTGCTGCAATGCATAAGCTTGAAGTACAGCGCCGTAATTATAAACATCATGATAGGTAATGGTTGCTGTTTTCAATCAACCCCTCCCTCCTAGTGTTTTAGTGTGGTTTTTAATGATTTTAGATTTTTATATACAGCATATTTTATGCGCAGACTTCGTCCGTAGCCTGCATATTTCTTTAAAATAAATACATATCCGTTTTCCAGATAATCCTTCCAAAAAGCTTCTCGATTAGAAGGGCATTCCGACGGTTCCATTAAATTTCTTTGCAGACAATCACTAGCATCTCTATCAATATATTTCAGCTTATTCGAGACCTTCTGAAACAATTCATTCCCTTTCTCAGTATTAATCAAAACTAATGAAATCCCTTGATTGTCATCAAAGGTTGGAAGCGTATTTTCGACACCCCAATAATCCCCGAGGGTAATATCACTCCCGCGTTTCATTGAGGAATATTTACAGGTATAGCAGCAGGGTCGAAGCATCAGATCACTAAGAAATAGATTCATGTGAAGTTGCGAACAAAGACTCTCATGGTCTTCCTGACCATTTTCATACACATTCTTAGATGTCATACTATGCCAGCCATTTATTTTTGTTCGAAAATAATGATACTTTAACTTAGACTTTTTCTTCTTTTCTTGAAAACTGATATATTCCTTCCACATCATAGGACTAGCAACCCCATGGCACACAATATCACACAGAATTAGTTTGGAAGTATTCTTTCCCTTAGAATATGCCTTAATTGCAGCTATCTGACATGGAGTTCCGGTAAAAAGTATGGTAGTATTTCGCTTCAGGTCCGCTTCTAACCACGAAAAGATATCCGACAGGTTACTTTGCACATATTTAGAACCAATCATGCCATCTCTTTCTGCCTTATTCGTAGCTCTTGTATGCACGACGGTCAGGCTTTCATCCAGCACTGCACCATATACCACACCTCCCTGCTCTAATATAGCATCAGAAAGAGCCAGAAACATTCCTCCAGAAGTACTTTTAAGCCGAAGGCTTTCCTCCAAATGTTTCACTGCATAGATTCTTTGGTTAAAATCTTCTTCGGCCACAATGTCCTTGGTAATTGGGCAGACTACCCTGCATCTATCACAATGAATACATTGTTCCTCATGAACCTGGGGATAAAGAAAACCCTCTTTATCTGCATAAGTCTCAATTGCATTTGTTGGACAGACATTCACACAAGCCATACACCCATAGCAGTTTTGCTTCTGATTATATACTTCCATATAGTACTCCTGCCTTTCTTATTTGCCTGGATACCATCGATTGTGAATAACTTTGGCTTTACTGCATGGCCCGGCAATATATCGATTACTGCTGCCCGTTGCTTTTAAATCTTCCAGGAGATATAGCAATCTTTCTGCTGCCACTTGAGCATTCCATTCCGTACTAATTGTCTGATATGCCTGCCTGCCGATTTCATTCTGCAAAACCGGGTCTTCTATAACCTGCCTAACCTTCTCAAAAAGCTCATCCACTCTTCCACTTTTATAGATGTATCCATTGATACCATCTTCAATTAAATAGGGGGCGGCACCAACTGCGTGGCTGGCAAAAACCACACAGCCACTATTCATAGCTTCATTCAAAACAGCTCCCCAGCCTTCCTCAAAGTCACTTGTTGAAAGAAAAATGTTAGCTGCTTCCATTATCCTTCTAACCTTTGTTGGCTCCAAGGCACCTGATAAGGTAACCTGATCGGTAAGCTTGAAACTCTCAATACTACACCTTAATTCCTTTTCCAGTTCCCCTGTACCGATTAGTTCCAACTCAAACTCAATGCCTTGCTGCCTTAATCGATATGCCAAATCAACCGCTGCTTCAGGATGCTTCCATTTAATTAATCGCCCGCACCAAATCAGCTTTAATCTTTCCTTTGGTTTGTCGTTTAATAAAGAATTAATATCATGCTCCATCAGCTCCGGAAAGTACCCCCACCTATAACATCGCCCCTGATATTCCCCATGCAGCAGCAAATCCCCCGAGGTATAAGCGCTGGCACACAGCATAAAAAGTTTATTCCTTTGAAAACGGTGGTAAGAACCCAGACTACGGAGAATTCCCCTGGGAGAGAAGGCCCTCCAAAGCCCTCTTTTATACAAGCGTTCGCTGTAACGAAGCGTAATTCCCTCCTTATTCTGCTTCAGCCTTTGCAGCAGGAAATCCTCGGGTGCCGAACCGAAAAGTACCATTTCACTCTCTATAATCAGCTGTAATATCTTATCGTAGTTATCATTTGTACCATTTACTTGTAAAACAAAAGGGTATTCCTGTTCAATACGATACCCCTGCTCCTGCTGCCAGATTCGAATATCACTGGTCGCAATAAAGAGGAACTCTGAATGAAGTACACGATATAATTCCAGACAAAGGGGGATTTGATGATGTGTGAGATAATTTGATACAAAAATTAGTTTTATCCTAATTCACATCCTCACGTTTAATTTTGAAACCAATCAGAACCAGACAGAATACTTAAGAAATAAGCCGTGAAAGTTTGCTTTCTAAGGACAATTTCTTAATACAAGATGAAACGACAAGTCGTTTCACTTGTCATATATTCTAGTTTGGTGAGAGCCAAACAGCGAGAAAACCGCAGGTTTACGAGCCTGGTTCTGAAGACTTAATTAAAAGTATCAATACACTTAGACTTCCTGCGAACATAGAACCACCGATTAAAAAGGCACTCTCGGTACAGGCATGTAAAAACACTGCAAGCAAGCCAATCATTCCCAGATATGCAGTTTTATTTTTCAAATTATTGGTTAATAAATGGAAATATGCCCTGAAAATGTATATATAGAAAGAAAGCAACCCCAGTATCCCTAAGGATGCGTAGATGCTTAGGGTACCATTATGAAGATTCTGAAGTTCATAGGCACTAAAATCCCCCAGCAAGATTCGATTTGAAACCGATTCAAATACTGCTTTATAAATATCACTTCTAGAGGAATAATCGCTCTTACCAGCAATTTCAAAGAAAGTAAACCAGTTGCTTTCATAAATGACAGGATACAAGACCATGAATAAAGCAGGCAGTAAAATAACTACTCCCACGAATATACGATTAAGTCGTATCCACTTCTTCATTATCAGCATGAAAAGGACCCATAGGAAAATAAAGATACAGGTTCTTGAACTTGTAGCTTGTAATAAGTAACCCAAATATAATATTGGAAGCACTAGCATAAATCGGAGGAAGAAATTCTTATAATAAAAAACTCCAGCTAATAGGACAATCATTGTAATTAAGAGATACATAGCTGCTTGATTTGGATTATCATAGCCTAAGGTCAGCCAGGCTCGATTGGTACCTATATAACCTTCGTATCCACGGTATCGATAGTCGCTAATGGAATGAAACGCAAATACCAGCGACATTAAGACATGAACGATAAAGATTGTATTTATCATCACTTTATCCGGCTTAATATAATCCAGATATAATAAGTAAAATGGCAGGGCAAGGTAACATAACAGACGAATAATATAATCGTATAACCCACTGGTACCAGACAGATAGGACAGGAAGGACCCTCCTATCATAAATATAATCATGACCACTTGATGGGTTTTATAAGGAATGTAATTTTGAAAACAATGACTGATTACAATAAGAAAAGCGAAAAGGTTGCTTAGAAGAAAGCACCTACTGCTTAACATCTCCAAAACTGTAATTTGCATTGGTTGTGCAAAATAAATGACCAAGGTCGAAATTATGGTCAGATAGAAACATCCCTTTAAAAGGAACAATCGAAATTCATCTAGCCCTGTTTTATTCATCTCCATGCTGCCTCCTGCCTCCATTGTATTCAATGATTTATTCCATTGCTTCCTTTTCTTTTAATAGTTCCTCATATAATTCCAGATATCTGTTTAACATTAAATCCTTAGAAAAATGATTGTGAATTCTTTCAACACAATTGTCACTATAGGTTTCTTTGCCTCTTACCCGAATCGTTTCGAGTGCTTGTAAAAGTTCTTTTTTATGTCTGGTCTTTAACTGTATTCCTGTTGTCACATCAGCTACTTCAGAGCAGGCAGTACTTAGATACGTAATAACAGGTGTACCGCAAGCCATCGCCTCTGCTGCTGTTAACCCAAAGGTTTCTTCCAACGATGCCTGGAAAAATACATCTGCCATGCTGTATAGTCTCACAAGTTCCTCAATATTTTCTGTCCTTGGAATAGCCAGAATATTATCCGGACATTCGTCGCCATTGATTCCCACCAGAACAATGCGGTAAGGAGGTTTTAATATAGCTGAGAGTTTAAAAAATATAGGTAACCCCTTGTTTTCCCACTGATTTGCAACTCCAAGTATTATAAAATCCTCTTCCAAAAGTCCCAGTTCACTACGAATTTTGGATTTCATCGGTCGAAAAACTGAGGTATCAATTCCATTTTCGATTACTTGAAGGGGCACGTTTTTCATAAGGGACTGTTCCGCACAAGACTTTAGCCACTGGGACACACATACACCCCGAAGGTTTTCCAGGGAGGTGAAGGCAGCTTTTTTATTCTGATATACCCACTGGGTGGTATGATTATTGATATCCTTTTCCTTGGCCGGAAGTTTGCAGTCTTTCTCTTTACAGCCAGTCAGATATCCCTTACAGCCCAGAGTCGTAAAGTGGTAACAGCCTCCTGTAAACGCCCAACAATCATGCAGGGTATAAACAACAGGAACGCCATAATTTTTTAAGAATTTAAACAGTCTTGGAAAGTCCACGCTGTTTTGCTGTATGTTATGCAAATGAATTAAATCCGGTGAGATTTTCTTAATATTTTGAATTAATCTTCTCGTACCGAGTAAGGAATGCCCATACCTTCTGCCAAGGGTACGATTTAACCCTCTACGGAGGTAGTTTTGAAATTGATTTTCTATTTTAAAGGTATCTACATGTGTACTGTTAAAGGCAGAATAAGCGACAAAGCTTTGATATCCCTCTTTTTCTAAAAAGTTATGTACTTGTGCAACTATGCGTCCGGTGCTACCGTATCCATAGGTAATATTAATTTGAAGAATTCGTTTACTCTCATGTCTTTTGTGTTTAATTGCAGCTTTTTTATTCACAGAATCCTCCAGCATTCGAATAACCTTTTCTGCCTGTACCTTAGGGTTCTTATTTTGCTGAATAAATTCATAGGCACGTTTTCCCATCTCTTCCTTCAGCTTTGCTGACTTCTCGCTTAGTTCAGCAATGGAAACACTGATATCTTCAACCGAATTCCCTGGAATATAATTTAAATACTCATCATATTCCTCCGGTATACCATCCAACTTATAGGTAAGTACGGGTTTTCCACTCTCCATATACTCAATGGTTTTTGAAGGGAAAGAATACTTCGTATATTCCCCTTCGTTAGACCTGGGATTTACTAAAATAGTTGCCTGCTGCTGCAGGTTCTTAACTTCCTCTGGAGTCAGATAACCAAAGTAGGTTATTCGGCTGTCATTTCTTGCAGCCTCTTCAATCTTTAGCTGCTCATCACCACTGCCACAGATCCATAGCTGATAACTTTGATTTGTTAATTGGCAAAATGCCTCTATCAGTTTATCAATTCCAAATTGTTTCTGAATTGCTCCTGAATACATAAGAATTGTCGTGTTCCCGTAATTTGCTTCAAATGATGGTTCGCTGTTGCTGGCGATGCCCTCAATCACGGTATATGGCTTATCAATAATTTTTAATGGATTAATCATATCTTTCGTAAGCAAAATATAACTATCTGCTTTTTGTGTATATTTGTATTGATAATCCTCTAAGGTTTGTAAAACCTTACGTTTTAAACTGTATTTACTTCCTTCGACTCCGAAAGCATTCGGTAAATCCGGTACTATAATACAAATATGTAGCTTAGGATATTTATTTTTCACATCTACTAATGCCTTTAAGAATGGGAGGTACATACTGTATATCATAATTACTAAGTCTTCTCCCTGATTTTCCTTACACCATTTTTTCACATGATGTAGGGCGTAATAGTAACGTGAGCTTTGCTTTAAAATAGGTAGATTAATACCACCGATTTCTATATCCCTTGCTCCCTCGGTATGCTCCCAACTACCCGTAGGTAAAAATAGTTGCTTATAATTCTTCGGGTAAGTACCCACCGGCATTGTACTATAAATAGTTACAGGTGCTTTCCCTGCCTCATCAAGACCGTTAATTAACCTCCACTGATAAGTATTCGCCGCAGTTTGCAGACCCTGACTGCTTTTTGCCAGGACTTTTGCCTCCATACCTTTTTGATATAATAATCCTAAAAGTAATATCTTCATCATGGATATCCCTTTCAATTTATTTCTCACAACCTTCCCGGCTTATTCTTCATTCTTACTTGTGCAATAGCATAGTTATTTGTTACATTTGCCTCTGTTCTTATTATCATATTAAGTAGGGAGTGTATTTTGATACAGGTCTATGTAATCTTTCAGCAACTTCTTTTTATCGTACTCCATTGCCTTCTTCCTACATAATTCTGGGGAAAACGGATTTCTGCAAACCCGAATTACAGCTTGTAACAACCCTTCAAAGTCATCCCGTACAACAGCAATTCCGCAGCTTTCATTCATACTCTCCGCACTACCACCACTTTGAAAGGTTACAACACCTGTGCCGCAGGCCAATGCTTCAATACTTGTAAGTCCTTGGGTTTCCTGAAGTGTCGGGTTTACAAAGACATCTGCCATAGTATAAAACTGTGCTAGTTGATGGGTCGAATTTGTTCTTGGCAGTGTCAGTACCTCTTTTGGATATTGTGAGCTCTGCTCCTTTGTCACTCCAAGCAATACCAAGCGATAATTTTTTGGCAGTCGCTCTGCAAGCTGCAGGAAATACTTTGAACCTTTAAACTTACCAAATCCATTGGAAACACCCAGAACAACCTGTGTATCCTCCAGCTGCAGTTCCTTACGAAGATTACTGCTCGTCGGTTGGAAGGCTTCCAGATCAATGCCAGTAGGTATTATCTGCTTATTAATATCAGACAGGTAACTTTTCTCCAAAATCTGTGACAACCACTTGGTTGGCGGTACAATCGTCAATTGATTGATGGAATGAATTAGCCTCTTTTTATCCCTATAGTTTTTATTCGATTGATCCAACACATAACTTGTGGGATACTCCTTTTTCTGTGGACAGCCCTGGCAGCCAGCCTTCCATTTGTCACAACCAATGTAATCAAAATGACAGCAATGTCCGGTAAAGGACCAACAATCATACAGACTCCAAATTACAGGCTTATTATATTGCTTCAGATATTGAAATAGTTCTTCAAAATGAATATAGTAACCATGAAGATTATGCAAGTGAAGGATATCTGGTTGAAATTCTTCTATTTTATGAAGCAATTCTAAGGTTGCTCTTTTTGATGCAAAGGCAGTCCGATCGGTTATTCGTGTATAGAGTGCATGAAAATAAACGTCCAAATCCGTCCCGATGCGATAACTTTCATAGTCTTCTGGTGCAACTCCCCGACCATAGCAGATCAGACATTCGTGTCCCCTCTCCACTAAGGCTTTATGCAAATCTGTGGTTATTCTTCCGGTACTGCCAATCCCGCATACCGTATTAATCTGAACAACCTTCATTGGAATTACCCTGCCCTTCTAATTCATTCACCATTGCTTTCACTAAATTCCTAACCGCCTTTTCTGGATTGAACTGTTCCTCTGCTATCCTTACCGATACCTCACTCGCATGAGTTTTCCATTCCTGATCCGAGGTAATTAAAATGTCAAGCATGCCTACTGCTTCTATAGGTTCCTCATAAGAAAAGACATATCCATTCTGACCACTGATTACAACCTCTGGATAGTTTCCCACATGTTCTGAAACCATCAATGGTAACCCCGCCCAAAGAGCTTCTAAACAGGATAATGGATTTGGGTCTGATAAGGAGGGCAGCAAGAAACAATCAGCCAGAGCATAGTAATTTACGGTATTTTGTTGACTTTGGTACCCCATAAAACGAAGATCAATCTGATATACATCTGATTGACTTTGTAACTCCTCTTTAAGCTCTCCTTCTCCGAGTACCAGGATACTCACCCTATCTTTATATTTGCACTGTACAAATAAATCCATAAAGGGCTGAATACCTTTTACCCTTGTAAGTCTTGCTGGCAGCACAAAGATAAAGTTATCCAAGGGCAGTTTCATTGACTGTCTAAGCTTTAATAAATCTTCTTTTCTAATCTCTCTTGCTTTTTGATAAACCCGTGGATCAACCAAATTGGGAATGTAATAATACCTTTTATTTAGCTCCTTATCCCCTGCATAGTTTTTAATGAACTCCAGAGATTTTGAACCAGCATACCAGTACCCATCAAATTTATGATAAACCCAGCTTCGAAGCTGTTCTCGAATCCAAAGGGATAAACGATTATAACTTCGATGTTCCTTCAAATGTGACTCAGACCAGAAAAACATCCTATAATTATGCCTCTTCTTTTGCCATACAGTGTGCAATACCGAGGGTGAAATATAACTACCTGAAGCAATAATAAGATCCGGTTGTTCCCTTTCCAGTACTTTCGCTAGCTTGCGGTTAAAATGGAGATAGATATGCCCAAAAGCAATGGTCTTTGACTCCAAAAGCTCACAGTAGCTTCCTGCATAATCCTTAAAGTGCCAACTTCGGTCAGGTTCTGTTTCAGCCATAACCAGCACTTTAAAGGTTATGTTTTCTTGCAGAAAATTTTCGTGTAATTTATCATAGAAAACCTTCCGATAGGGAGATAAGATATTGGTTAATAATAAGACCTTCATAACTTCTTACCTGCCTGATACGAAGTCATAATGATCTCAAAAGCAATTTTTGTGTCAAAATGCTGTGAAAAATAAGCATGACTTCTTTTCCTCATATCATTTATCTTTTCTGGATTTTCACAAATTTTATCTAATAATTCTTTTAGCCTTTCAATATCTTTACTAGAACACCACCAGCCCAATTTTTCTTTCTTAATCAACCTTCCAACATCATTTTTGACATTGGTAGCTGCAACAATTGGCATACCCACCGCCATATAGTCCAAGGATCTGGAAGGAAAATTGGAAAAGGTAAAACGAAAGTCCAGGAAAAGCAGTCCAATATCACTGGCAGCTAATAGAGTGGTATATACCTCGTTGTCCAGGCTATTCAGAACTGTGACATGCTTCACTTCCAAGGATGCTTCATATTCCTGTAACTTGTTAAAGTCGGTACCTGATCCACAGAATACAAAATGCCGGTCATTTGCTCCCTCATTTGCCTTTAATACTTCAATTATAAAATCAACATTTTGCGGCTTTCCAAAATTACCGCCGCAAATAAAAATAATCTTATCTATGGGTAGCCCAAAGGCTTTTCTGACTTCAATTCTGCCCGCTCTTAATACCTTTAGGGAATCTCTTGTATTGGGACAAATTTCAAGCCTATCAGGGTCCAAATACGAATGTCTTTTTTGTAAATAAAAGAGGTTATTTCTTGACATACAACCGATTTTATCCGAACAGCGATACAATTTCTTCTCTAAGTATCGATAATACCTGGTGATACAACTGAAAGGTCCTCGTTTTTTTAAGATACCCAAATCTATTGCATTCTGCGGAAAGATATCTTTTAACATTAAGTATGAGTATGCATTATCACGTTTTTTTAGATATTGTATAAGATGTACAAGGGTAATCGGTGGTGTCGCATAAAGAAGGAGATCAAATTTAACACCCTTTAAATATTTATGAATCGCTTTCTTATATTGGCCTCCGATCAGTTGCGTGGCAATTCCCTTCTCGAACCAATTTGACTTTGTAATATTGTAGGTTTTAACTCTTAGTACGTTCATCTCATACTCAACCGACAACCTGGTGGGTTGCCCATTTCTTCTTTCACTTGGACATATGACATATACCTCATGTCCTTCCTCCCTGAAATAGCGCAATAAATCGGGATACATGGAATCCACAGAAAGATCCGGTAAATCCCCAACACTAAGAAATAAAATATTCATATCTTGCACCCCGCTTTACTCATTTTGATAATTCAGCTTTGATAAAGTCCAGTGATAATAATTTTTCCTTGATTTGTTCAATATTTAATTGCAAAGTATTGTTCGAATTGTATTCGTCTTGAGCTGATAATATCTGGCTGCCCTCTACAAAATACTTATCATAATGGAGATCTCTTTTATCTGCAGGTATCCGGTAATAGTTACCTAAGTCTTCTGCTACCATATACTCCTCTTTGGTTAACAGGGTCTCATATTGCTTCTCACCATGTCTGGTACCAATGATTTGTACTTCACTATCCGAATGAAAAAGTTCCTTTAGTGCAATTGCAAGATCTCCTATGGTACAAGCCGGTGCCTTCTGTACCATAATATCTCCGGTATTTGCTTCAGCGAAAGCAAAAACCACAAGCTCCACCGCTTCTTCTAGACTCATTAAAAATCTTGTCATATAAGGGTTTGTAATTGTGATATGCTGTCCTGACTTAATCTGATCCACAAAGAGAGGGATTACGGATCCCCTGGAGGCCATGACATTTCCATAACGGGTTCCACATATTAAGGTATGCTCCGGTGAAACAACTTTAGATTTTGCAATCAGCACCTTTTCCAGCATCGCTTTTGATATCCCCATCGCATTAATTGGATATGCCGCTTTATCGGTGGAGAGACAGATTACCTTTTTTACCCCACCCTCTATGGCTGCACAAAGAACATTATCCGTCCCTAAAATATTGGTTTTTACTGCTTCTATGGGAAAGAACTCACAGGAAGGTACCTGTTTTAAAGCTGCTGCATGAAAGATGTAATCAACACCATGAATTGCATTTTTAATGGATGAGATATCTCTGACATCTCCAATATAATATTTTATTTTATCGTTTTTATAGAAACGACGCATGTCATCCTGTTTCTTTTCATCTCTGGAAAAAATTCGAACTTCCTTTATATCTGTATTTAAAAACCGCTGCAGAACTGCGTTTCCAAAACTGCCAGTTCCCCCGGTAATAAGTAGTGTTTTATCCTGAAACATATTCCACCTCCGATATGCTGCACTCCTGTTTAAAAAAGTTCACAGGATATGTACCATATTCCTGTACAGCTCGGGGTTAATCCTTCATGATTAATTTTGCTGGAACTCCAAGATAGATACCAGTCACTTGCAGATCGTCTACAACCACCGCACCAGCCCCAATCATACAATCTTTTTCTATGGTTATATTCTGAATAACACTACTTCCAATTCCAAGCCAGGTAAGTGTGCCAACCTTGACATTTCCTGCCGTATGAACGCCCGGTGAGAGATGAACAAAATCCTCTATGTTATTCTCATGATCAATCGTAGCAGCCGTATTAAGAATACAGCCTTTCCCTATCTTTGTACCAGTATTAATGATAACTCCCGCCATGACCACGCTACCTTGGCCAATTGTTACATTCCCTCCAAGAATTGCACTTGGATGAAGAATAATTGCCATACTGGCACCTGCTGCCTCCAGTTTCTGTTGAAATGCTTCTCTTCTTTGATTCGCTCCAATCCCTACAATCATGTCATACTTATCTATAAATTGTTCAAATTCCTCCACCTTTGCAATTATCTCATAGGGAAGTCCTTCTGCCTTTGCTGGATTATCCTCTAAAAATGCAATTTCTGTCCAACAGTTCATCTTCCTTGCTGCATCAGCAATCACCCTTCCATGACCACCGGCACCAAGAATTAATAATTTATCTTTTTTACTATTTGTTGTTAGTGTATTATTTGTACCGCTAAAGTGTTCCATAGTTACCGAGGTATTCGAATGAATACCCTCCCTTCTTATTGTTTTTGTTAATGTTAAAAAGATAATTTTGATATCCCTATGAAAGCTGATTTGATCCAAATATGAAATATCATATTGAAACCGTTCCTCCCAGGTTAATAAATTTCTTCCATTCACCTGCGCTAAACC
>JAFACO010000393.1 GCA_023425485.1 Bacillota bacterium | reverse complement strand
GGTCACTGCCACGGTTAAATGGCAAAAAGTATGTTTTATCACCATTAAGTTTTGTGGTCATATAAATCTCTTCAGTATCAATTGCAAAATGAACTAATGCTCGACGTTTAAAAGCAAACAAAGGTGCTTTTTCATTTCTTTCTGTTTTATATTGGCGAATTGCGTCTAGGTATGTTTGCCCAGTTGCGGGATTCTTCAGCTCAACAGTTGCAAGTGGTAAACCATTTAAGCATAGAAGCATATCAAGTTCGCTATTATCAAACGGGTGGCAATGAACCTGCCTTGAAACCGAAAGAACATTCATGCTGTACAGTTTTTCAACATCAGGGCTAAGCCTATGTGCGGGTTTGAAAAATGCTGCTCGGAAGGTCTTTCCACGATATTTGAAGCCATGACGAATAACAGTTAGCATGCCTTTGGTGTCAATCTCTTTGCACAGTACCGTAATTATATCTCTCTTTGCATCATCGCCTTGTAAATCGAAAACGCTTTTCCAAGCTTTTGGCTGTGTTCTTATGATAAAATCAAGAGCTGCTTCCGGAAAAAGTGCGCGCTCTTTATCCCATTTTGAGTTATCAATGCTTCTCCAATGATTATTATTTAGTATTTGCTCGACATAACTCTCGAAAGCGTATTCTGTTCTCTGACTCGACATGCTATTTACCCTCCTTGCTCAATAAGTAATTGTCCTGCGGTACTTCAAACTGATCATATTTCAACCATTTTGTACATCCGTCAACATCTGGAAATAGCTGTCTGTCAAATATGCCGCACTTATTAAGTTGCTTACGAATTTCTTTATGTGCTTCAGCTTTAATAATAATCTCTCTGTAGTCTTTTTCCTCAATTTCATTCAACGGATTGTAACAGGCAAGCAAAACCCCATCCTGAGCTCTGATTCTCGGCGAAATATGTGGGGGGTAATAAATAATATTCTCAGTTAAATTCAGCGGGGAAGAATAGCTGACTTCGCTAATAAGTTCAGCTTGGCTTTGTCTGTTTACATACTCAGTGATTTCATCCGATGGCTGTAGTGGTGGAGTGACAGGGGATACGGCATCCCCGATTCCATATGCGGAATATGGATCTCCTTGATCAGCGGTTTCTTGAGTCGTGCTTGTTGCTTTGTGTTTTACCTCATCTTTTTCTTTTTGATGGCGCAGTTCTTTTTCTACTGCCGTCAGCGATTTTGGGTTGCTCGTTAGCACATATACCGCGCTATCAAAAGGCTTTTTATTTTCGTCAAAGGCTGTATTTCGGGTTGCAAAATATAAAGCAACAAGCGGATTTGTCGACCAGTCCATGTAGCGGGTAGGTAATCCATGATGTTGAGCAAGAGCAAGATACTCCCACGAGTTTTTCGCTTCTAGAACATTATGACCACGAACGTGATTCTTAAATATTTCGAGAACATCTTCCTCATATTCAGAAAGTTCGGTCATATTCATCTGTGATAAAAAATTATATCTTCCTATAGATGGGCGTAGCTTATAGTCATCTGCTATACGTTTTTCCTGTCCACGATAAAAGGCATTTTCAATTTCTATGTTCTCTTTTATAAATTTTAGATAGCTCTCTAATGAAGAAATATTATAATTCTCTGTCATATTTATTCACCCCTAACAATTATCTTGCCTGTTACCGCGGCAGTGATTAAAGCCTCTTGATATTCAGTAAGTTTCTTAATTAAGTCTTCGTTTTTGGAAATAACGGACGCAATATAAGACAATCTGTCATCAAGATAATTTGCGATGTCAATTTGTTCTTGTAATGGTGGAGATAGAATATTAAAATCACCAACTTGTGTTCTGCTTATTCTTTGCCGGGTGCTTCCTCTTGCTATCACATCAACGTAATCCAAATATTTAGGATTGCTAAGAGAATAGACTATATATCTGTTGTCCCAAGTATCGCTTGGGCGAAGAAAACAAACATCAACAGATGTTATCATCTTGCATTTCATATCAGGACATAAGCAAGACCTACCAACTGGTGATGCCAAACGACAAATTAGAACGTCGCCTGCATATAATTCTTTACATTTTAATTCGTCAAATGAATCTTCGGAAATATAACGGCCACCTTGCTCAATATATTCACCAATTCCTATATTTCCAGTTTGTATTAGCCGAACACCTTCATCTGTAATATGCTCGCTTTCTATCCAGTCACCATCTGAAAATGAATTTGCACCATATTTTTTAGTCCACTTTATTCTTGTAACTTCCCAATGTGTAGGGATTTCGCCTATCCAATCTATACCGCTATCCTTCATTTGCACATTGGTGTCGAGACCCCTAGTCACGGCATTAATAATTAAAACTTCTTTTTCCTCTTGTAGAAGTTCAATTAATCCTTTGATTTTTTCGATTTGTATTTGAATATCTTTTGTTTTTCGATCCAGGAAATTTGCGATTGCGATTTGTTCAATTTCTTTTTCTGGAAATGGAATTTTAATTGAAGCAAGTTTTGTTGGACTGATGGCTGGATAACTTACACCGACAGATTCAGATACAATTGTTTCAACAAAAGGTTTTGAAGTAAGCAAATACGCCATAAATTCTTTATTAATTTTCTCAGGGTGCACAACAGCAAAACCCGTGGATACAATTATATCTTTATTTTCATCCGTAATTGAAGCAATTGCTTTCAAATATGTTCTTACTGTAGAAACTATTACATCTCCATACTTAACTTTCCGTCTTGCTCTTGAAGGCGAATCTTCAAAGTATACTAATTTCTTTTCTATTATACCTTTTCCATACTCTACACTGCCAATATCGACATACTCAAATTCATAATCAGCAGGTGTATCTGCCGATAACACTTCTGGATTTATGCTACATATATATTTAAGCTTTCTATTACCCCAATTTTCTATTGGGATTCCAAAGAAACTTTGATAACGACTCAAACAATCTCACCTCCATACAGTAATTCTGCTATTTCTTTTTCCAGAGCCTTTATTTCTGCGTTGATTACATCAATATCTCTTGGCGGTTGATAAATATAGAACTCCTTGGTCATAGGGATTTCATATCCTATTTTCGTTTTATTGTAATCGATTCTGGCATCTGGTACATGAGGTAGAACTTCGACGTTAATATATTCATCAATTGTCGATTTAACGATTGCCTTTTCATTATCATTTAAGGGAATATTGTCGATCAGTCCAGCCTTTTTTCTGTCGATCAATGCCTTGTAGCCCTCTATTACGGTTGTAACAGGAACCTGTTCTGTATCTGCAAGCATCGGATCAGCTTCAAAATCACCGTTCGGGAGCACACATATGTCAGCCGTGTCGTCACGCTCAGAAAGCCCGCTGAGTATGGCTTTTAGCTCCGAGGCGTTAAGCCTGATCTCTTTTGCTTTATCAAAATTGCGAAGTTCAGTTAAAAATGCCTTGCGGTCTTTGTAAAGCCTGCCACCAGTTTTTTCTGCAAACGCCTTTAAAAATTCGATAATAGTTTCCTGCCTTTTTTCCCCAATTTCAATTTCTATGAGTCTTTCAGAACTGGACTTTTTTTTACTTGTCGCAATGGCTTTAAACCCTGCTTCCTGTTTTACAAGCTCAATTCTTTCAGAATTAACACAGAAGTTCAGATGTAAGGGTCTGTCCATAGCCACCTTATAATAAGCAAAGTGTTCGTTCGGAAAGATTTTGCTTACTGTAACCCTTACGGCTCCATCATCGGGATTGGTTACTATGTATTCTTGATTGTTAGCAAAGTTATCATATATCTGCATAATAGCAGTAATATAGTCACCCGGGCCTTTGCCATCTCCATTCGGAATACATTTGCGTTTGAAATTTAGACTTTTTGGAAACATTTTGTTCCAAAATTTTCGGGCATCAATTAACTGAATTTTTCCTTTGCGGCGTTCTTCCTTATTATTTGTCAGAACCCACAGATAAGTAGAGATTCCAGTGTTATAAAACAAAGAGTCCGGTAATGCGATTACCGCTTCGAGATAATCATTTTCTATAATCCAACGACGTATTTCGCTTTCGCCACCACCCGCATCACCATTAAATAGAGGAGAACCGTTAAAGATAATAGCGATACGACTACCATCACCACCATTACCATGTGGATCATCTGGATTGGTGCTGTACATTTTTGAAATCATATGCTGAAGGAACAAAAACGAACCGTCATTAATTCTCGGAGTACCTGCGCCAAATCTTCCATCAAAGCCCATGGTTTCCCATTCGTTTTCGATTACCGAGCGTTGATTTTCCCATGATACACCAAATGGCGGATTTGCAAGCATATAGTCAAATTTTTGACCCTTAAATCCATCTTTTCTAAATGTATCGCCAAGTACTATCTCGGATCGAGTGTTACCTTTGATAAGCATGTCGGAACGACAAATTGCCCATGCTTCATCATTCATATCCTGCCCGAACAAATGTGGCTGCGCAGTTGAACAGAATTCTTTAATGTATTGTTCTCCCATGGAGAGCATACCGCCCGTACCGCAGGCAGGATCATAGAATTTTTTGATCTTATTATCTAGATTCATCCTGTTCTGCGGAGACAGCAAGATATATACCATGAGCTTAATTACCTCTCGTGGGGTGAAATGCTCTCCAGCCTCCTCATTTGCCTGTTCAGAGCCAATACGGATAATCTCTTCAAAGACGTAACCCATATCTTCATTTTCTAAATCCGATAGCTCTGTTTGAAATGAAACAAACTTTTGAATCACTTTATAAAGAATATCTTTTTCATCCATACGTGATATTTGTTCATCAAAACGAAAGCGATCAATAATTTCGCGAACATTAGGAGAAAAACCATTAATGTAACTGATAAAATTTATTGCGACTTGATTAGGGTCATCAAGAACTCTTTTTAAGTCAAGAGGAGATATATTATAGAATTCCAAGCCGGTTATTGAGTTTAAAGTAGCTTTTATTACAGTCTCAGGCTTACCTTTTAGCGAATCATATTTTCTCATAACTTCATTTTTGGTTTTTAGTAGAATAACATCAAATCTAGTTAAAACTACTAGAGGGAGGATAACCTTCCGGTATTCGTTGCGTTTATAATTGCCACGAAGTAAATCGCATACTTTCCATATAAATTCAGCGATTTGTTTATGTTCAGCTTTATTCTTCATCGTTTTTATCCTCCAAGTCATTGATTATTGCTTTCAAATCTTCAAGCGATTCTGTTGTTACCACCTTCCTACTGCAACATCGTATTAAATTGCATATTTCGTAGTTTGATTTTAGGAATTGTGATATATCTGGAGGAGGCGAATCTTTGGCCTCGGAAAACATATCATATATATCCGTTTTTACAGGCTGTGATGGTTTTAAGTGTTTAATAAGATTTATTAAAACTGTTTCGGAAGGAAAATTAATTCCATTTTCAATATCACTTAAAGCTGCATTGGTTATACCGACGGAAAGAGCGGTTTTTCTCTGAGAGTAACCGCTTGCTTCTCTCATCTTTTTTATCTTTTTACCAAGTGATGTTTTGTATTTTGCTGAAACAGCCATTGATTCACCTCCTTTCAAATAGTGATAGTTGTAAATTAACGACTAACATAATGTATCAATAAAAATACCTTTTGTCAATTCTTGATATAATTTTAGAAATATTAAAAAAGGCCAGTCTTATGCTTTTGAACTGACCTACTTGCCACCTAACTTATTAATTTATAAAGATTGAATATTATAGCATAATAATATATTAATTATTACACCATTTCCTCATAATACTCAGCTATCCTATTAACCGCTTCGCTCTGTAATTCCGGCAGCACATGCGAATATGTATCCATCGTGATCTCGATCGATGTATGCCCCAGCAGCTTGCTCACCACCTTTATCGGTATACCCGCTTCCAGCGCCCTTGTCGCAAAAGTATGGCGCAGGGCATGAACCGTAAACGGCTTTAATCCAGCCCCCTTTAATATCTCTCTGTACTTGGCCCTAAAAGTGGCCGGGTCCATATAATTACCGTCCCATCGCGCGAATACCATATTGATGTTATTATACTTGTCACCCCATAATTCACATTCAGCTTGCTGTATCTCTTTATACTGAGCCAGTTTTTCCGCCAAAGGCTCACTCATAGAAATAAGGCGACAGGACGAGTCTGTCTTGGTGCTATATTGAATCCCTAGCCGCGTCTTAGCCTTGGCGTTTTCGCTGTAATCTTTCATCCGATTCACTTGTTTATTAATCTGAATCGTTCTTCTATCAAAGTCAATATCATCCCACTGGATACCCAGTAACTCACCAATTCGAACGCCGGTATGTAACGCTGTAAAGACCGCCACCCCGTAAACATCATTGCCACAAGCAAGCATCAGTCGCTTCTGATCCCCTTTGGTCAATATCTCGATTTCCTTCTTCGCTGTCCCGGTACTGCGTCGCGTCGGTAACTTCGCAATAGAAGAGGGATTCTTTATTATATACTCTCTGCGTAATGCTTCTTCCAAGGCGGAATGCAAAACGATTTTGATACATTTTACCGACTTAACGCTTAATCCCCCTTTTCCGTCCACCCTGCATTTTCTAAAAGGTCTTTATAC
>JAFACO010000351.1 GCA_023425485.1 Bacillota bacterium | reverse complement strand
AGAATGAATATCAATCTATTCAAGTATCTGCTAAATTAATTACGAAAACTGGTCAACTTTCAAAAGAAAATATTGCTACTTTATTACCTTTGATTGCCAAGGACAAGTCTTTTATAGATCTTGCAATTGTAGATGAGGATGGTATAGGGTATAACATTGCTGGTGAAGAAATTAATGTGCAATCAGAAGATTATTTTATAACTGCTAAAAGTGGTATGATAAACGCGTCTAATAAAATAAGCTATTCATCGGATAATACTCCGGTAATAGTTTTTGCTGCTCCAATTTCGGATAACGGTGTATTTGAAGGTGTTTTAATTACAAAAATAAATGCAATGATGAACAATCCTGCACTTTTTCAAAATGATCTAAAAGAGAACCGTATTATTTACCTTGTAAATGAACATAAAGAGCTAATTTCTTATGCTCAAGTTATGGATACAGAGCTTTTTGATTACAATGATATATTTGAAAATGGTGTTCTGCTAGGAGATGAGAATTCCAGATATAAGGCAATGGATTTTAGTGAGTTCTTTATTGAGAAAAGTGCTGATCAGAGTACATATATATGGAATGAGAAATTAATTGGTATTAATAACTGGTCGGTTCTTGTTGGAAGTGTTAATACAATTAATACAATTACAGGTGATATTTTAAGATTAACCAATATGATGTGGATTTTTATAACAGCAGGGACAATTCTATTATTTACAGTTATGATTATTTTTCAACGCAAATCAGACCGTAAAGTTATAAAAACACTTTATTTGGATCCAGTAACTGGCGGAAATAATTGGTACAAGTTTAGAGATAGCGTCAACAAAATTTTAAATAATAAACAATTTAATAAGAAAAACTATGCTATTATTAATTTTGACGTAAATAGATTTAAAATTATAAATGACACATATGGATACCATAAGGGCGACGAAGTATTAGGTGATATTTATCAGGTTATAAAGGACTGGAATATTTCTGGAGAGCCTTTTACTAGATATGCAGCGGATCAGTTCTACATTTTTGCGTCATTTATTAATGAAGATGAACTAATTCATAGAATTTATAATTTAAACGAAAGATTACATCATCTTAGATATATGAAGGATACCAAGATATTCTTTGGTATCTACTACATAACTCATAAATTAGATTCCATCGATAGAATGGCCGAGTTTGCAAGTATTGCAAAGAATAATATTAAAGGAAGTACGGAAAGTAATATAGCATTTTTTGATGATACAGCAAGAGTTAAGCTGTTAGAAGAAGAAAATATTGAGAAATCTATGAATGATGCTTTACTTAATGATGAATTTCATGTATTCTTACAACCGAAGTACTCTGCTAAAGAGGGTACATTATCCGGTGCTGAAGCGTTAGTACGCTGGTTTAAGGAAGATAATACATTAATTTCACCAGGATTTTTTATTCCTGTTTTCGAGAAAAATGGTTTTATTACTCAATTAGATTACTACATGCTAACGAAGGTTTGCCAAATTATCAGAGAATGGTTAGATAAGGGATATGAGCCATTACCCGTATCCGTAAATATCTCTCGTATGCATTTTATGAATTCTCATATGGTTGATACGATAAAAGGAATAGTAGATAATTATAGAGTACCTCATCATTTAATTGAGATAGAGCTAACAGAAAGTGCATTTTTGCAAAATAAACAAGGACTAATTGCAGCCGTTACAGAATTAAGAGAGCATGGCTTCTTAGTATCCATGGATGATTTTGGAGCAGGATATTCTTCTTTAAATTCATTAAAGGACTTACCACTTGATGTAGTAAAACTGGATGGAGAGTTATTCAGAATGACAAATGAAGTGGAACGAGGTCTTACCGTTATTCGAAATACAATTAACATGGCAAAAGATCTTCATATGATGGTCGTTGCAGAATGCATTGAAACGGAAGAACAAGTGGAGTTTCTATGTACCGTTGGCTGTGATATGATCCAAGGACATTATTTTGCGAAGGCAATGCCGGTTAAACAGTTTGAGGAAACATATTTTGCAATTAGCTAAATTTTTCATAAACTTTATATTGAAATATTTAATGTTAATATTTAATTTAATAATTGAATTATATACCGATATATTGTATATTTAGGAGTATATGAGTAAAACCAAGTTAAATATTAAGAACATATATTCAAATGATTAAGAATCTCCTGTGTGGACATTCTATACAATAGTTTGAATAGTGTTTTGATCAAATGGAGGTAGGTTTATGAAGTTATTTATTGATACAGCCAATGTTGCTGAAATTAAAAAAGCAAGTGATTTAGGAGTTATATGTGGTGTTACAACAAATCCTTCCCTAATAGCAAAAGAAGGGAAAAAACTTGAGGATGTAATTAAGGAAATTGCTGCACTTGTAGATGGTCCAATCAGTGGTGAAGTGAAAGCAACAACAGTATTGGCGGAAGATATGGTACAAGAGGGCAGAGAGATAGCGAAACTTCACCCTAACATGGTAGTTAAGATTCCAATGACATTAGAAGGTCTTAAAGCTACCAAAATTCTTTCAAGTGAAGGAATTAAGACAAATGTCACATTGATCTTTACAGCTAATCAGGCATTATTAGCTGCAAGAGCAGGAGCAACTTTTGTATCACCTTTTGTTGGACGATTAGATGATATATCCGAAAACGGTACAGAACTAATTAGAACAATTGCTGATATATTTAGTATACATGATATAAAATCAGAAATTATAGCCGCAAGTATTCGTACTCCAATGCATGTGACCGAGTGTGCATTAGCAGGAGCTAATATTGCAACTGTCCCATATAGTGTTATAGAACAAAGTACAAAACATCCACTAACAACTGCAGGCATTGAGAAATTTATTCAGGACTATAAAGCAGCTTTTGGTGAATAGTAACTTAAAAAGTTTAGGGAGAAGACACTTATGTGTCTTTTTCCATGATGATATAGCCGCAATGCGGCGGAATGGAGGATTTTAATGAGTAACATTGATACAAGGTCAGTAAATGCGATAAGAATCTTATCAGCAGATGGGGTTCAAAAAGCAAATTCAGGTCATCCAGGCTTACCACTTGGTTCTGCAGCGATGGCTTATGAGTTATGGGCAAAGCACATGAAGCACAACCCTGCAAATCCTAAATGGAGTAATAGAGACCGTTTCATCTTATCCGGTGGTCATGGATCTATGCTTCTTTACTCTTTATTGCATTTATTCGGTTATGGTCTTACCGTTGAGGATTTGGCATCTTTTCGTCAGGAGAATTCTTTAACCCCTGGACACCCAGAGTATGGACATACCGTAGGCGTTGAGGCAACCACAGGACCTCTTGGAGCGGGTATGGCTATGGCAGTAGGTATGGCTATGGGTGAAGCTCATCTTGCAGCTAAGTTTAATAAAGAGGGCTATCCAGTTGTAGACCATTATACTTATGCACTTGGTGGAGACGGCTGTATGATGGAAGGTATCACCTCAGAGGCAATGTCCCTTGCAGGTACACTTGGCCTTGGTAAATTAATTGTATTATATGATAGCAATAAAATTACCATAGAAGGAAGTACTGATATTGCCTTTACAGAAGATGTTGAAAAACGCTTCCAGGCATATGGTTTCCAGACTCTTACCGTAGAAGATGGCAATAACTTAGAAGAAATCGGCGCTGCAATTGTAGCTGCTAAGGCAGATACCACCAGACCAACTATGATTACTGTAAAAACAAAGATTGGACATGGCAGCCCTAGAGAGGGAATGGCTAGTGCACATGGTGAACCACTTGGAGTAGATAATGTAAAAGCATTAAAAGAAAAGTTAGAATGGTTAAATCATGAGCCTTTCCATGTTCCAGAAGAAGTATATGAGAATTTTAAAACAATTGCACAGGAAGCTGCAAAGGATGAAGCTGAATGGAATACGCTATTTGAAAAATATGGCGTTGAGTTCCCTGAAATGAAGACTTTATGGGATCAATATCATGATGAAAATGCAGCAAAGAATTTAATTGATGACGAAGAGTTCTGGGCATATGCAGATAAGCCGGAAGCGACCAGAAATATTTCTGGTATTCTGATGAATCGATTAAAGAATTACCTTCCTAATATGATTGGTGGTGCTGCGGATTTAGCTCCATCCACTAAGACCTACTTAAGTGATATGGGTGATTTCTCTAAGGATAATTATGCTGGACGTAACCTTCATTTTGGAGTTAGAGAATTAGCAATGGCAGCAATGGGTAACGGACTTGCATTACATGGCGGACTCCGTGCTTATGTTTCTACTTTCTTTGTATTTAGTGATTATGTAAAGCCAATGGCAAGATTATCCTCACTTATGGGATTACCATTAACCTATGTACTAACACATGATAGTATTGGAGTTGGTGAAGATGGTCCAACTCATGAGCCAATCGAGCAACTAGCTATGTTAAGAGCAATGCCAAACTTTACTGTATTTAGACCTGCTGACGCAACAGAATGTGCAGCTGGATGGTATTACGCCGTTACTTCAACTACAACACCTACAGCACTTGTCTTAACACGTCAAAATCTTCCTCAGCTTGCAGGATCCTCTAAGGAAGCATTGAAGGGTGGATATGTAGTATCTCCTTCCAAAAAATCAGTTCCTGATGCAATTATCATGGCGAGTGGTTCAGAGGTTGAATTAGGTATTAATGCACAGGTTGAACTTGAAAAAGAAGGTGTGGATGTAAGCGTAGTTAGTATGCCATCACTGGATTTATTTGAAGCACAATCAAAAGAGTATAAAGAAAGCGTACTACCTAACAGCGTTAGAGCTAGAGTTGCAGTAGAGGCTGCTACTGATTTTGGCTGGGGTAAATATGTTGGACTAGATGGAACAACTGTTACTATGAAGGGCTTTGGAGCTTCTGCACCAGCTGGAGTTCTATTTAAGAAATTTGGCTTTACCACAGAAAATGTTGTTAATGCAGTTAAGAGTGTACTTTAATTTAGTACTATAGTTATTGCAAGTTTTGATTTGCTAATCATGTTTTATAATAATTGAGTAATGTTATTAATTATAATTTGAAAAAGGAGCACTATGGTATAGTACAATAAACTATTCCATAGCGCTCCTTTTCTTGTAACAAACAAAAACTATTGTAAATAAATTCTTTCTAATGGAATTTTAATATAGAGATATTGTAAAATACACAACTTATCGATAAAATAAGACTAGAGAAAGATTCAGGTGAGGAGGATTAGGGAATGGCAAAAGTATTAATAGTTGAAGATGAGGGAAAGATTGCGCGTTTTTTAGAACTTGAATTAAAGCATGAAGGTTATGAAGTTATTATTGCAATGGATGGTAGAGCAGGCTTAGAGAAGGCATTGAAAGAAAATGTGGACCTAGTAATATTAGATATAATGCTGCCAGGTCTTAGCGGTATTGAGGTATGCAGAAGAATTAGACTTGAGTCACAGGTTCCAATTATTATGCTTACGGCAAAAGATGATGTGACAGATAAGGTTGCAGGCCTGGATACCGGAGCAGATGATTATATGACAAAGCCTTTTGCGATTGAAGAATTACTAGCAAGAATTAGAGTTGCTCTTAATCGTAAGAAGCATAGTACAGAGCCAAAAGGTGATGTTCTTAAATTTGGACAGATAACTTTAAATTTAGGAAGTCACAGTGCTTTTTATCAGGAAGATGAACTTTCTTTAACTAAGAAGGAATATGAACTTTTAGAATATCTTATTAGAAATAAGAACATTGCATTGACCAGAGAACAATTATTAAATAACGTTTGGGATTATGAGTATTTTGGAGATACCAATGTGGTGGATGTTTATATTCGATATTTAAGACAGAAAATTGATGAGAAATATGGAGTACACATGATATCAACAGTGAGAGGTGTTGGCTACATCATAAAGGATTAGTACAAACTATGCAGAATAAATTATTAGAAGCAATTAGGAATATCTTACGAAAAATTATCCTTCCAATACGTAGAAAAAAAGAGGAGTGGCTGAGTAACTTTAGGTTATCGATAGCCTTTCGTATATCAATATCATATTTACGATTATTGCTAACACATGGCGTTTTGTTAATGGCTGGTTTTTTTGTGCTTTTCATATACTCTGAGAAGACAAATTATGATCAGATGGCTGAGGAAATTGTAAAAGGCTATGAAATGCAAAATATAGAAGAATGCCATAATCCTTTTGGTTCCCAAGGGTTAACGCTGCAGATTGTTAGGGAAGATACGGGGGAGGACTTATATAGCGACCTGGACTATAAACCCCAATCGAATAATGACTTTGTTTTTGGCATCCATTTTAACAGGGAAAGCAAGAACCATATTCTGGTTATTAATAGTACCAAAGAATTAATTAACGATGGGAATTCGTATCTGGTTAATTTTCAATATGATCTTACAAAGAGTTACCAACAATTTTTTTCTTTGGCATGGAAAATAGCTATTTTATATTTAGTTATAGTTTTTTTAATTATTCGAAAGGGCAAAAGAAGTGATATGAAGCTGTTTGAGCCAGTTCGAATTATGTCAGCTACGGCGAACAGACTTACAGTAAATAATCTGCATAGTGAGAGATTAAATGTAGAGGGAACTAAGAATGAACTTAAGGATTTGGCTAGTGTCATCAATGCGATGCTGGATCGAATTGAGGCTTCCTATGAGAGTCAAAAACAATTTGTTTCCGATGCATCACATGAATTAAGAACACCAATTGCAGTAATTCAGGGGTATTCAAATTTATTAAATCGCTGGGGTACTACAAATGAAGAGGTACTTCATGAATCCATTGACGCCATTCAAAATGAAGCCAGATCCATGCAGGATCTTGTAGAAAAGCTACTATTTCTTTCAAGACATGATAAGAAAACTTTAAAACTCACAAAAAAACGCTTTAATATGCGCAAAGTTGTTGAGGATATGATAAAAGAGACACGTTTGGTAGCAGATAATCGCATTATTTTATCTCCTATACTTGAGGATGTAATTGTATATGGGGATAAGCAGTCTTTAAAACAAGCTATTCGAATATTTATAGAAAATGCAATAAAATACACTCATGATGGTGATGAAATAGTAATTCAATGTGAGAAAATCGATGGTGATTGTGTAATAACCATTCAAGATAGTGGTATTGGAATGACACAAAAGGATATTGATCACATCTTTGATCGCTTTTATCGTTCAGATTATGTTAGAAATCAGAACATAAGTGGTCATGGTTTAGGTTTATCACTGGCAAAACTAATTATTTTGGCTCATACAGGGAAGATAAAAGTACGTTCCCAATTTAAAAAAGGTACGAGCTTTATTATAACTTTGCCAAGGAGAAGGGTAATGAATTAGTGCAAGAATTATCTAATGCATTAAATAGAGTACCGAATATATGATAAAAGGGTCTTATTGGGAATGACTTAACCCATAGGACCCGTTTGCATTTTACTGGGGCATATTTGTAACTTACCTAGATTATTGGCAACTTGCCTAAAGTGCTGTTGCAATAATTTAAGGAAGAATTTACAATAAGTCATAGCAAGTGGAAATAAGTAAGGTGGGTGTTAACTATGGAAGATATTATAAAGGTAAGTCATTTAAAAAAGTATTTCAAAGAGATTAAAGCAGTGGATGACATTAGTTTTCGTGTTAAGAAGGGTGAACTGTATGGGTTTTTAGGTGTAAACGGTGCAGGTAAATCCACCACAATTAACATCTTATGTACTTTATTAAAAAGTGCAGAAGGAGAAGTCCAGGTATGTGGCCATAAATTAGGAGTAATTGATCGTGAAATTAGAAAAAGAATTGGAGTCGTTTTTCAAGATAATACCTTGGATAGTCACTTAACAGTAAAGGAAAATCTTATAACGAGAGCAGCACTCTATCAAAATAATCGTAAGGAGCTGCAAAAGAATTTAAAGTGGGTAATAGACATTCTTGATATAGGTGAAACATTAAATCGACAGTTTAGAAAATTATCGGGTGGACAAAAGAGACGGTGTGAAATAGCGAAGTCACTTATGAATCAACCAGAGATTTTGTTCTTAGACGAACCTACAACAGGTCTTGATCCTCAAAGCAGACAGAACGTATGGCAATGCTTAGAGGAGCTTAGAAAGGAAAAGCAAATGACAATCTTTCTAACGACACATTATATGGAAGAGGCAGCTAGAGCAAATTATATCTCCATCATGGATGCAGGAAAATTGGTGGCAGATGGAACGCCTACTATGTTAAAGGAACAATATACCCATGATAGTTTGAGATTAAATACAGATCAAATGGAAGAGGTAATAAAGTATTTACAGTTAAGGGAGCTATCTTATAAAGAACAAAGTAATCATATAGAAGTTATAATTCCCAACACCATATATGGACTTCAGATATTAAATGAAACACAGAATTATCTTAAATCCTTCGAGGTTATACAAGGAAGTATGGACGATGTATTTTTAAATATAACCGGAAAGCACTTATAAATAGGAAAGGGTCTGACTTGTAGGACAGAGGGAGAATATATGCTATTACTTAAATTAATTCATAGAAATATTTTGGTCTACACCAGGAATAGGGCAAATATCTTTTTTTCCTTATTATCAATGATTATTATTATTGGTCTTATGTTACTATTTCTAGCAGATATGAACACCAATAACCTGGTTGAAATGCTAAGTGAATTTGGTGGAGAGAGAAATGAAGTAGTTGATAGAGAAAACGCAAAACAGATTGTTATTCTTTGGACCCTTGCAGGATTAGTGGTGGTAAACTCTATTACCATTACCTTGGCAATGGTAGGTATTATGATTGAAGACGAGGCTGAAAAAAGATTATCCAGCTTCTATGTATCTCCAGTAAACAGAGGTATCTTTGTTATGGGTTATGTTTGTGCAGCAATTATAATGGGCATTATCATGTGTACCTTAACAGTTATTGTAGGTGAGATTTATATCTTAAATATAGGTGGAGAATTGTTCTCCTTCGTGGATATGATGAGAATAATGCTTTATATTATCCTTAATGTATTTTCTTCTGCAAGCTTAGTGTTTCTAATTGCTAATTTCGTTCACTCCTTAAGTGCTTTTTCTGGACTTAGTACAATCATTGGAACTCTGGTAGGATTTCTTGCGGGAATTTATCTTCCTATTGGAATGTTACCTGAAAAAGTTCAAATGTTACTAAAGATGACTCCTATGCTTTATGGATGTTCTTTTTTACGGGATATTATGACTGAGAATATTATTGGTAAGACATTCATTGGATGCCCGGATGAGTTTACCAATGGCTATAAAGAATATATGGGAATGACAATTCGTTATGATCAGACAATGGTTTCAAATGAAATCAAGATGTTAATTTTATTAATGAGTGGTATCGTCTTTATACTTATATCGGCACTGATTCAAAGAAAACGTAATGTTATGAGTAGATAGGAGCTGTAATGAAGATAGTAATTGAGGAAATTAATCAAGGCGAGGAAGAGCAGATTATAATTCGATGTAATAAAATCGATGACAATATCTTAAGAATGGTTTCACAGCTTAAGCTAGATCAGAGAAAACTTGCAGGAATTAAGGATGGCAATATAACTATGATAGACCCTGCTAATGTTTATTACTTCGAAGGAATTGATAATAAAGTATTTCTATATTGTAAGCAAAGCGTCTATGAAACAAAGCTAAAACTTTATGAAATTGAAGAAGATTACAATCGTACGAATTTCTTTCGAGCTTCTAAATCAATTATATTAAATATAGCAAAGATAAAGAGCATCAGCCCAGCCTATTCAGGACGGTTTGAGGCATTACTTTTTAATGGGGAAAAGGTAGTTATTTCAAGACAATATGTTCCCGAATTAAAGAAAAAGCTTGGATTGTAGGAGGGCAGACATGAATATAATAAAAAAACTACTATCAAATTATGTAAAGATATTTACAGGAATAGCATTTAGTTCAGCCCTATTTATCGCTATCTTTAGTCCAGAAGTAAATTATATGTCAATATTACTATTGCAGATGTTCATTATGGCAGCCTTATCAACGCTTGGCAATCTGATTTTTTTCTCCATGAAAGAAGTTAGTAAAAAAAGCATGAGGATCAGAACAATAATTAATTATTTCTATGTTAATCTTATTGTTTATACAATGGCATTTGTCTTTAACTGGATTAATTTTAATAGTATATTACAATTAGTACTTATGTTTGTATTAATCTTATTGGTATATGTAGTTGTTTATATAACAAATTACATTAAAGGTGAGATGGAAGCAAAAGCAATGAATCTGCAGCTAAGCAGATTTCATGAGGAAGAAAATGAAACAGAAGAAAGAGATTAATAGAAACAGAGAACCGCTTTAGTGTGAATAAAAGCGATTCTCTGTTCTCTTAAATATCACAAGTAAATAACTTGTTGTTTCATCTTGTATAAAAGTATTTTCTTGAAGATACAAATAAGCTATATTAAAAACCTTGTTTTATAAATTAACAGCTAATCTTCCATAACAAGATATCTTATAAATTCTTAAACTGAGCCATATAAAGGTTGTAGTAAAGACCTTTCTTCTTTAACAGTTCATCATTGCTGCCTTCCTCTTTAATCTGTCCTTCATCTATAACAAAAATTCGGTCGGCTTTACTTATCGTCGATAAACGATGAGCGATTACAAAGGAGGTTCTGCCCTTAAGAAGTGTTTCAATACCCTGCTGAACCAAAAGCTCTGTATGAGTATCAATACTGGAGGTCGCTTCATCAAGAATTAAAATCTTCGGCATAGATACCATGGTTCTTGCAAAAGCAAGTAATTGACGTTGACCAATGGATAAACCAGCACCACGTTCTTTTAATTCTGTCTCATAACCCTTTTCCATCTTCATAATGAACTCATGAGCGTTTACTGCTTTGGCAGCAGCGATAATCTCCTCATCAGTAGCATCCAGCTTACCATAGCGAATGTTCTCTGCTATGGTTCCGGAGAATAGGAAGTTATCCTGTGTCATAATTCCCATTTGTTTTCTTATACTTTCGATAGAAACATCTCTAACACTGAAGCCATCAATTAGAATATCACCTTTTTGAACATCATAGAAACGGCTAATTAGATTAACAATGGTGGTTTTACCGGCACCGGTTGGACCAACAAGCGCAATACTTTCACCAGGTTTAATTTTAAAGCTTACTTCATTTAGGACATTGGTGTCTTCGTCATAAGCAAAGGATACGTTACGAAATTCCACACCACCTGTAATTTCCGGTAGTTCAATTACTTCGGCTGAATCTGAAATTTCTGGTTGTGTATCCATAATGTCAAAGATACGTTCTGCACCAGTTATATTTGTAATTAACTGATTATAGAAGTTACTTAAATTCATAATTGGATGCCAGAACATATTGATATACATAGCAAAGGCCATTAGAGTTCCTACACTGCCAGCGTCGATTCCAAGCAGGCTTACAGCAACAAAATACATGGATAAGGAGCCGATACCCCAACTAATATCAATGACGGAACCAAAGGCATCATTTAGTATAATTGCTTTTACAAAGGAGTCACGATGTTCTTTTAAGTAGCCATCAAAGCTTTCTGCTGTTTCTTCTTCCGCTGTAAAGCTCTGTATAATTCTCATACCTGATAGATCCTCATGAATAAAAGCATTTAGATTAGAACTTTTCTTACGATGAAGCTGCCATCTCTTATGAGAACGGGTCTGAATGTACCATAGGCCGAACATCATTAAAGGTAAAGAAATTAATGATGCTAAAGCAAGACGCCAATTAATTACCATCATAATTGTTACTACGGCACAAATAGTTATAAAGTCGGGTATTAAGGTTGTAACGCTGTTGGAGAGAACATCCTTTAAGGAGTTAACATCTCCAATAATTCTGGCAAGAATCTTTCCGGTAGGACGACTGTCAAAAAAGCTAAAGCTTAATTTCTGTATATGAGTATATAGTTCCTGACGGATCGTAAGTAGTACATTGTTCGATATTCTTGCCATTAAAAACATTCGAAGCTTTACTAATAGAATAAAAATAATATTTAAGCATAGGGCAAAGGCACCTAGAATAAATAAGCCCTTTAAATCCTTTGCTGCAACGTAAACGTCAATTGCCCTACGAATGATAAGAGGGTTCACAATTGATATTGTTACTGTTGCTAGCATAATTATAATTACAGCAATAATAGGGGCTCTATAAGCGAGCATATAACGAAATAATCGTATTAGTGTAGTCTTTTTACTGACGGATTGGAGAAATTCATCATCCTTAATCGCATTTACTGCCATGCTGTCACTCTCCTTTCAATTGATTCAGATACAGGAGTTTCCTGTTCTTGTGCTTCTTGAGGGAGAGTCTCACTTTGGAGATTCTCCTTGCCTAGAACAGAGTAATCCCCATACTGCGCCTGATAAGTTTTATAATAGTAACCCTTTTGCATTAATAATGTTTCATGGGTTCCACGTTCCACAATTTTTCCTTCTTCGAGGATAATAATTTCGTCCGCATTACGAACAGCTGAGATACGATGAGCAATAATAATTTTGGTAGCCTTTAATTGAGTTAAGGCTCTTTGAATCATAAGCTCTGTTTCCATATCAAGAGCAGAGGTAGAGTCATCAAGTACCAGGATAGGTGTTTTTTTGGCAAGTGCCCTGGCGATACTTATTCTCTGCTTCTGACCACCGGACAGACCAACACCTCGTTCACCAATGATAGTTTCATACTGATCTTCCATCTTTTCAATAAAATCTTTTGCCTGGGCACTAGCTGCGGCTTCTACAATCTCCTCTTGATTAAGGAAGTTCTTTTTACCTAATTTTACATTCTCGCTAATACTGTCTGAGAAAAGGAATACATCCTGCATTACGAGTGAAATGCTTTGTCTAAGTTGTTTTAAGGAAAGGTTCTTTATATTTACGCCATCCAGTTTAATTTCACCTTCACTTGCATCATAGAAGCGCTGCAGTAAATTAATAATGGAGCTCTTACCTGTTCCTGTTGCACCCATAATACCAATTGTCTTTCCTGCCTTTAGTTCAAAGCTGATGTCCGATAGAATGGTCTTCTCTGAAAGTGAAAGGGAGACGTTATTAAACTCAACTGATCCACGAACCTCATCAAGAACAGTAGGCTGTAAGGAATCCTTAATCATTGGTTCCTCTGCATGAATTTTTTTAAGTCTCTTGCCAGAAGCGATAGCTGCAGCAAACTCATTGGATAACCAGCCTAGCATTTCCATAGGCCATACAATATTCATAGAATATTCTGTGAAGGCACCTAATTGGCCAAGGGTTAGTTTACCTTCAATTACTTGAAAACCACCTAATATAATAGCGACTAAAGGTAAAAGTTTTGTCACAAATTGAAAGTAAGGAAAATACTTAATAAAAACCCTAGATTGTTGCATATTTAAATCATAATACTTCTTGTTATGAGATAAAAACTTTTTAATCTCATGTTTTTCTCTGGCAAAAGCTTTAACCGTTCTAACCCCGGATAAGTTTTCCTGTGCCACTAGATTTAGCTTTGAATTCTCTTCACTAATTTCTTCATAAACCTTATCTAGCTTCTTTTCCATAAAAATAGCAAGTGCACCCATGAAAGGTAAAATTATAGTCGGAATAATAGCAAGGGTCGGGCTGATACTATACATACAATAAAGTACGATACTTGTATGTATTACAATTTCAATAAGTAGCATACCAACAAAGCCAATTCCACCCCAGATGCGGTCTACATCATCTTTGACACGAGACATTAACTCGCCGGTATTATTTTTTTCAAAGAAGTTTAGTGAAAGACTTTGAATATGTGCAAAAAGATCTCTTCTAATGTTAACTGCAATTTTTGAGCTGATTAAGTCAAAGATTAATTCCTTCACATATTGAAAGATCATTCTTCCTAGCCCAATGATAAAAATAAGAATAAGTAATTTAGGAAAGAGTTCCAGATCTCCTCCTACAATAACATTATCTATAACACGCTGTGTTACCTGTGGTGATAGCATATCAAGTGATACTGCAATCACGATACACACAACAGCAGCTAAATAGATATACCAATGTTTTATAATATATTTTGATAACTTCATATTCCTCCAATTCTGCATTCCCTCGATGCTCCCAGTGTTTGTTGCTTAAGTAATAATTAGATTGTTATTATATTTTCTCATGGTTTGAATTTATTTAACTCAATGCGATTAAGCATTTGCCGCCCCCCATTTTTTATGCAAAGAGAAAGCTTAACCAAGCAACGATTGGTTAATAACTTGTTTTTTCGCAATAAAAAAGCCGCGGCATGGTTATACCTCGGCATAGACGTCAAATATGAGTATAATTTCTTCCAAGTCCTGGCAGCAGCATACAGGAAAGGGAGTGATTATCACTTAATAAATTCGAATCCATGAGGTAATACCACATATAACATTCTGTTCAATTGTATTGCCGGAGTTTTTAATTCTTAATAACATGTGTTTACCTCACTTTCTGTAATAGTCTTCCAACATTATAGCTTTTGGGTACTTGTCTTGTCAATGTATTTTTACCAAAAATTTAAAAAAATTTAAACTAATGCAAAAATAGACACAAAAAGTTGAAAAATATCAAATATGACATACTAATTTCAAACATAGTCTTTTTATTTACGCGAAGGTAAAGTGAAGTATCTAACAAATATTTACTTTGTTAGATACGAGCGCACCCGCGATAACCGGAGAAATACGCATAGCGTGTTTCTTTCGGTTAAAGACATATGTATTTTCTTAATTTTTAATTAAGTTTTCAAAACCTTCAAGAATTGTTCATATTTATATGTTATACTAAGATTACACTTGAAACATTAAATTGTTTCTTATTCTACAATAAAGGCTGATTTACGTTAAATCACTAAAGTATATATTGTAGAAAAGGATTAATATAATTTTATTAATATGTAAATGACACGATGAGATAAACTATATAACAAAAAGGATGGACGATGAGATGGACCTTCCAATATTTTATGATGAAGCAGAGGAGTGGGGTAATGCTCTGCTACTTTATGATGCGGCTTTAAAAGAAATTAACACAAAACTTGAAATATTAAATAATGAATTTAAAAGGGCACACCAATATAACCCAATTGAACATATTACGTCTAGACTCAAATCACCACAAAGCATAGTAAAGAAGTTACGGCATAGTGGTCGAGATCTTAGTGTTGAAAATATTGTTAAATATGTAAATGATGTGGCGGGAATTCGAATTATCTGTTCCTTTACTTCTGATATATATCGTATCGCGGATTTAGTAGCAAATCAAAGTGATGTTAAGGTGTTAAAGGTTAAGGATTATATTATGTGTCCCAAGAGCAATGGTTATACAAGCTATCACATGATTATATCCATTCCAGTCTATTTATCGGACAGAACCGTAGAAACTAAAGTGGAAATTCAAATAAGAACGATAGCTATGGATTTCTGGGCTAGCCTTGAACACAAAATATATTATAAATTTGAAGGTAATGCGCCAGAGCATATAAGTAAAGAATTAAAAGAATGTTCAGATATTGTTGCATATCTTGATCAAAAAATGCTAAGCTTAAATGAAGAAATAAAAAGTTTTAGTAAAGATCGCATCGAGGAGATGCATGGGGAGATAACAGAGACCTATTCCTCCATTGTAGCCGAAGCTTTCGGGACGATTATTACGGAAGAAGAGCAAATAATTACAGAGCAAGTGATTGAGAAAACGATAGAAAAGAAAACCGAGACAAAAAAATCAGGGAGAAAGCGAATGATGTTCGGTTTTCGTACTTAGGCAAAGGAGAGATACGTATGAATTTAACATTCGGACTACCCGTAAAGAAGGAAGTCACTTTACGAAGAAGTAGTGCGACGGAATCTACAGCACAATATGAAAGAAAACTTTCGGAATATCGAGAGACCTTGGAGAGTTATAAAAGAACTATGCTGGAATATACCAGTAAGTTGGAGGGGTATGACAGGCGAAAAATAGATAACCAACTTTCTGTTGTCCAAACAGCTCTTGATATGACATTTCTCAAGGAACAAGGAGATAAAATAGCCGAGTTAATTGAAGAAATGAATTCGGACACTTCTGCTAAGGATAAATTGGAGGTATTGGAAAAAGGGCTGGAGGCATTGGTTCATAGTTTTGGAGAGCTAGATAAAAATGTGGAAGGCCTGGATAGGAATGTTGTTAACCGTATAAATGAATTACAACTGGAGCTTCAAAGACAAACTCTTTATCAAAACAAAGTAATGCAGACAGAGTTAATGAATAGTCTTGAGAATTTGGATAAGCGAGTTAGGAGAGGGCACGGGCTTTTATGGTTTATGGTTATTTTTAATATCTTTGGAATTTGTGCAATGACACTTGCTGTTTTATTTTATCTGGATTTACTGCCCTTTAGGCTATAATATTAAGGCTCTAAAAGTTCCCCTTAACTTATTAGGAACTTTTAGAGCCTTTTGTAGTTTAATATCTACCAACTACCAATTATAGTTTAATATTTTTTAACAGTGCTGCAAGTCCAGTGGTAGCTTCTTCTCCAGTAGTATAGGAAGCAGGAGCTTCTTCCACATCTTCAATCACGTCTTCTTTTTCTTCCACAGCCTTCATGCTAAGACTTATTTTACCGTCTTTTACCTCAAGAACTTTTACCGTTATAGTTTGTCCTTCTTTAATTACTTCCGTTGGTGTTTTAATTCTCTTATCACAAATCTGAGAAATGTGTAAAAGACCGGATAGGCCTTCTCCAATGTTAACAAAAGCGCCGTAGGTGGTTATTTTTTCTACGGTACCAGTGGTTACGATACCAACTTGAAGACGGGAGATTTTACCCTTTCTTTCCTTAAGCTCAATATCTCTTTCTACTTCTTTACCGGATAATACAAGCTTTTTGTCTTCAGCACTTGCTGTGATAACAACCACATCAAGTTCTTTACCAACCCAAGCGTCTAGGTCCTCCGCATAGGTCAAGGAAAGCTGTGATGCAGGGATAAAGGCACGGATTCCATGCAAATATGTTACAACACCAGCGTTCACTGCTTGTGAGATTTTAACACGGCAAATTTTCTTAGCATTCATTGCTTCAATCAGGTGATCCCAGGCAAGAATATCATCGGCTCTTTTTCTGGAAAGAAGAATATGGCCGTGCCCATCATCTTCACGTATAACGGTTGCGGATATTTCTTCTCCGAGAGTAACATCTGCCTTTATGGAAAAGCCAGGATCATTACTAAGTTCCTCTAATTTAATAATCCCTTCCGTATAATAACCAAGGTCAAGGGTCACTTCTGCCTCTGAAATTCCAATAACAGTACCTTTTAATATATCACCCTCGTTAATCTTTTTGAAAGACCTTGCAATTTCTTCTTTGAAATCATCCATGGAGGGAATAACCTCTACTATTTCCTCGGAGACATTATCATTAATATCGGTGGTAACTGGGTTTTGTAACGTGGTTTCCTCTGTAAGATTAAGTTCGTCGTTCATCTTTAATTCCTCCTATATATATTTTAAAATAAAAAGTACAACGTTATGTTTAAAGCAGGTCATAGGTCCTCTTATAAATATGAGTATTTCCCTTTTTTCCTATTCGTTCAACAGCGCCAACATAATAAAGAACAAGCAGAGCTGTTTGAGCCTGTTTTAGTGATAAACCAGATGCAGATTTATAATCCCTTGATGTAAATGTAGCATTAAGAGCCTCAGGAATAAGCAACTGATAGGAAGTAAGATTATCAATTGTAATTTCATTGATTAGTTCCGTGGGTATTCGATCACAACGACTAGATCCTTTCTTTTTATCCTGGCTCCAACCATCCAAAAACCGATATTCTTCTAAATCCAGCATAACTATTTTAAATTTAAGATTTGGATGAAGTAAAAAATCTTTTATGCGATATAATTCTGGGAAAATAGAAAAAGGGGAACCTTTTTTCGGAGATTTCCTTGGTGGACTAATTTCACCAGTCTGTGGATTAACCCATCGTAAATATTTAATGTTGTGGATAGGATATACAATAGTAACCGGAGATATCTCTAAGTACGCAGTTAATTTTCTTCTAAGCTTATCAAAATTTCGTGTTTGTATCTCAAGAATTTCATTGCCAGTGCAGATGTCCGCCACAAAACCACCTATTTTAACTTCATGGTTTAACGTATCAGGAGAATAGTAGCTTTTTAAAACAGAATGTACTGTTTTTTCAGCTAAGGTCCCAATGCCATTCATACCCTGACATTGTCCGATGACATCATCACATATTCTTAAAAATAGATCCTTGTCCATATTACACACACCTTCTAAGCTCATTGTATCAATGTAAGAATAAATGATTTTTATAAGTTTATCAAGTAGGGAATGCAATAATGTATTTATTATAGGAATCACTATTACTAGATATAGTTACCGTAAACATAAAAACACTATTAGAGGGAAGGTGGCGAAATATGTCTAACGATTTTTTTATGCATATTGACAGTAATAAAGCGAATTTAAACAAATGCTATTGACATATTAACTAAAATTTGATACTCTATTTAAGGTTAGTACTGGAGAAGGTATTACCCAGAGGAATGAAGTTGGGGAAGCGAGAGGGTAGAGAAATAAAAAAGCAAGGTTGACTAAAACGTATATCCAGAGGGATGTACCTTTTTGGTCAACCTTGTTTTTTATTTCTAGGTAAGGGTTAGTTTACTAATACCTTATTCTTCTGGCGGATACCAGGAGCCAAGAACCTCTTTTGCTAATTCTAAAGTGTCTTGATATGTAATAGGTCCATTCTGAGCAAGGTCGGATACACCGTGAACCTTAGCAAGTGCTTCACTATAATCATCAAGTTCATATAAGGCATAATGATAATCTGCGGGACCATTTTCATAATGGGTTACAATAGGAGTAATAGAGGAATCGCTAATATAGGTACCCTCATCATCCTTGGTTAGGGTAACATTAGCAATTCCACCTAGCATTCTTGGTGCTTCCCGCTGATAGGAAATAAAGTTACCAAGCGAGTAATAAACTAACATTTTGTGATCGGAATTAGGTTCAATCCATTCTACCGGCTCAAGAACATGTGGATGAGTACCAATTACAAGATCCACCCCATGTTCATAGAAAAAGGAGGTGAGATTCTCCTGAGCATTTGTAGGTTCATAGACATATTCAGTACCCCAATGAGGAAATACAATGGTAAAGTCTGCAAGTTGTTCTGCCTTTTCAATGTCGGCAGCCATTTTTTCCTTATCCAGCATATTCACTAGATAGGGCATATCCTTTGGTACGGTATAACCGTTCAAACTAAAGGTGTAATTAAGCATTGCCAGCTTTATTCCGTTTTTCTCTACTATTTTAATCTGTTCTCTTTCCTCTTCTGATTTATTAATTCCAAGGACGGTGATCTCTGGATGTTTGTCCCAAAAATCAAAGGTATTAAGAACACCGTTAAGACCCATGTCCATGGTATGGTTGGTGGCTTGTAAAACCACATCAAAGCCCGCATTAATTACGGCATCACCAATCTCTTCAGGAGAATTAAAGTTAGGGTAGCCGGAATAGGGAAATTGATCTCCTCCCAGTATGGTTTCTTGGTTAATAACTGCAATATCTGCTTCAGAGATTTCCTCCTTTAAATTAGCATAAAGATGGTCATAATTATAAGTTCCATCCTCCTGCTCGCCGCTTTCTATTACTTGAATATGAATCAAATTGTCACCAACTGCAAGTAAGGTTAGACTGGAGGTATTATCAGCAGTAAGTGAGCTTTGAGACGAATTTAATGCAAGACTATTCCACCTAACCAGTGAATTATCACCAAAGCTCCAGGAAGGGGTTTCAAGAGGATAAGTTATTTCATTGGCATAATACCAGGGGTCATCCTCGTGTAACGGGTTTTTGATAATGTGAAATTCCTGAGCTGGCATATAACCCTGTGCCAGAAGAAAGCACTTATTGCCGTTACTGTCTACAGCCATATCAACAATCATAATACAATGACCAGGGCTGCCACCTTCCAAGAACATATCGCCAGGAAGGGCTTCATTTATTGAAATGATGCTGCTTTCCTGAGATAAAGATAAAGTTCCAGCGTAGGCAAATACCATATTTAAGTAATTGCGAAACTCCTCATAGGAATCATCATAGGTACTCTTCTTAGACCAGGATACATCGTTGCCATCTACAACCAGACGCATACCTTCTCTCCATTTTGTATACTCCATTAGGAAGCCATTAGTTAAGTGGAAGGCTATTTTATCATATTCGCCAATAGACCAATAATACTCGGCATAAATCCGAATAGCTGAATCTGCGCATTGTTGAAGGTCCCGGTCTCCAATATCCAAATCAAAGATAGCTGCATGGGAGTCCTGACCCAGTTTTGAAGAACCATCATACAATAAAACTTCACTGTCAGCAGGTTTTAAAGATAAAGCAGTTAAAAAAGAAGAGAATTCACCATTTCCTGCTTCTAAACGAGTATAACCTTCGGGTAAACGAAATCTAGTTGTAATGGTGTTGCCACTTGGATCTATCATTGACGGTGTAAGTTCAGATGCATCCACGTTTGGTTCGTTTTCCGGTGATATAGGTGTAGGAGAAGTGATTTGTGGGTTCGTGGTATCGTCCTTAGTATCGTTAGTTTTTGATTTTGTTTGACAGGCTGAAAAGGTAGTAACTATTATAATTAAGAAGATTGTAACAGGTAATATTCTTAATAAGTAATGGGTTTTTAGTTGAAGGTTTTTCATATGGCTTCCTTTCGTTTACGACTAAACTGTTACCGATTTTTATAAAATACATATAGAAGATACCTTAATAAGATATCACATGTAACTAGTATAACATGAAGATTATAATTTTGCTATTATTGGAATAATACAGTTAGATTATGTTAAACTTAAAGTAGGTATTAAAATTTGACAAAGTAAGATGCACATGGTATACTTTGACATAAATATGGATAAAAGGCTTTGAAAAGAAGAGTAGACAGTGGAACGGTTAACAGAGAACCCCAGCAGGCTGAGAAGGGGAAATGAGTTCATACTCGGATTGTTTTATAATCTCGGGAAGCTGTTGAAGATGGTCTTGGAGCTGCGCACCGAGGAGTAATCTTAGGCTGCGACGGTAGCAACCGTTAAGAAGGCTAGCTGTAGATTTGCAGTGATTAAGGCTCTTATCGAGAGATAGGGGTAAATTAAAGTGGTACCACGGGAGCTTCTCTCGTCTTTAAAGTAATTTAAGGATGGGAGTTTTTTTATTGGGAAGATGCGAGTATAAGAAAATGAATCAACAAGACATAGAAAGGAATGATAATATGAGTAAAAAACCGTATTATATTACAACAGCAATTGCCTATACTTCTGGTAAGCCGCACATTGGAAATACTTATGAAATCGTATTGGCAGACAGTATAGCACGTTTTAAAAGATTGGAAGGGTTTGATGTATTCTTCCAGACTGGGACGGATGAGCATGGACAAAAGATTGAGTTAAAAGCGGCAGATGCTGGAATTTCACCAAAAGAATTTGTGGATGGAATTGCTGGACAGATTAAAGGTATCTGGGATTTAATGAATACTTCCTATGATAAATTTATTCGTACCACGGATGAAGATCATGAGAAACAGGTTCAAAAGATATTTAAAAAGCTGTATGAAAAAGGTGATATTTATAAAGGACATTATGAAGGTATGTATTGTACGCCTTGTGAATCCTTTTTTACACAGTCACAGCTAAACAATGGCAAGTGCCCTGACTGTGGCAGAGATGTTCAGCCTGCTAAAGAAGAAGCATATTTCTTGAAGCTTAGTAAGTACGCAGATCGTTTGATTGAGCATATCAATACCCATCCTGACTTTATACAACCGGAATCCAGAAAGAATGAGATGATGAATAACTTTTTGCTTCCAGGACTTCAGGATCTCTGTGTATCAAGAACCTCATTTAAGTGGGGTATCCCGGTAGATTTTGATGACAGACATGTGGTGTATGTATGGCTGGATGCCTTAAGTAATTATATTACCGGTATCGGTTATGATGTGGAAGGTAATCACACAGACCTTTATAACAAGTTTTGGCCCTGTGATCTTCACTTGATAGGCAAGGACATTATTCGTTTCCATACCATATACTGGCCAATTATATTAATGGCATTAGAAGTTCCTTTGCCCAAGCAGGTATTTGGGCATCCTTGGTTAATGCAGGGCAGTGCAGGCGATAAGATGAGCAAATCCAGGGGTAATGTTCTTTATGCCGATGATCTGGTAAAGATTTTTGGTGTAGATGCCGTTCGTTATTTTGTTCTCCATGAGATGCCATTTGACAACGATGGTACGATTTCCTGGGAACTGTTAGTGGAAAGAATTAATTCGGATCTGGCAAACACCTTAGGTAACTTGGTAAATCGTACGATTTCCATGTCCAATAAGTATTTTGGTGGTGTTGTAAGAGATGGTAAGGTAGCAGAGGCGTTTGATGAAGAACTTAAGGCATTAGCACTTGAGACTCCGAAAAAGGTAATTGCCAAGATGGAGAAGTTACGTGTGGCGGATGCTCTTACTGAGATTTTCACCTTGTTTAAGCGCTGCAATAAGTATATTGATGAGACAATGCCTTGGGTGCTGGCAAAAGACGAAGAGAAGAAGGATAGACTTGCAACCGTTCTATACCATTTGACCGAGAGTATCTGTATCGGTGCTAGTTTATTAGAATCCTTTATGCCAGAAACAGCAGCTAAGATTCTTTCACAGCTATCAGCAAAGCCACGTTTAATCGGAGAATTTGAAAGCTATGGCTTATACCCGGATGGAACCAAGGTTACAGAGACACCTGAGATTTTATTTGCACGTTTAGATATTAAGGAGGTACTTGAGAAAGTGGAAGCATCAAAGGAAGTGAACGAAGCAGCAGAGGCAGTTGCCGAGGAAGTAAAAGAAGAGAAAGCAGATTTTATCGATATAGAAGCAAAAGCAGAGATTACCTATGATGATTTTGCAAAGCTTCAGTTCCAGATTGGTGAGATAATTGCCTGTGAAGAGGTAAAGAAATCTAAGAAGTTATTATGTTCCCAAGTTAAAATAGGTTCTCAGGTAAAGCAGATTGTATCTGGAATTAAGGCTCATTATACTCCGGAACAGATGGTAGGAAAGAAGGTAATGGTAGTTGTTAACCTAAAACCTGCGACTTTAGCCGGAATGTTATCAGAGGGTATGTTACTTTGTGCAGAGGATGCAGAAGGTAATCTTTCACTAATGGTACCAGAAAAGCCTATGCCATCAGGAGCAGAAATACAATAATACTTGGAACTGTTCAGAATCATACAGTAGGAAACCACAGGGTTTCGAGCTTGGTTCTGCGTAGTCACTAAATTATTTAAAACAGCAGCATGGAGGAGCGCTATCCAGCTGCTGTTTTGGCGTTTCGTCTTACTTTATGGTATTTTCAATCCATAAGTCCATTTTATCTTTTATAATTCCAAACTGTGCTGGCCCAATATCAAGTAAAAAGGTATGAAAATCTTTTGCAACAAAGTTGTCAGCTAATTCTCGTTCTGCTTGTTTTCTAAGTTCCATTATTTCAAGATAACCAATTGCATAGGGAAGATAGATAGCTGGCTCTTCCAGTAAGGTATCATAGATTGCACCAGCAATCTCATCATCACCGATAAAGTCATTGACATAGTCTACTGCCGTTCTCTTTGTCCAGCCCTCATAATGGATGCCAATGTCTGTACGAGCATACATACAAAGGATTACAATGTTGTTAAGCTCTAGAAAATCAGCAAGCATCTCGTCAATTCCAGAGGTGTGATAGGAATACATTTCAACATAAGTTGCCCAGCCTTCATCATATCCGACAAAGTTTAATAAATTGCGGATAGGTGATGGATTTTTACTTCTGAAATAGACACATTGATAGAGGTGACCTGGATATCCTTCATGCGCCACAGTGGTATAAATCATGGACAGAGTTTTAGCATCGTTACCATTGATGTAGATATTATTATCCTTATAATTATCAATGGGCGGGATTAGATACATGGCGGGACTTAAATATTCTGCAAGGGAATCGGGTACATATTTAATATTGCAGTTCACAGTTGCTGTTGGTGGAAAGTCTTTTTGAATATCGGATTTCAAGTCACTTATAATATCATTTGGATCTGTTAAAGGAAAAGATTCAAAGGAAAGATACTTATCAATAAGGTTAGGATCTGCAGTTGTTAAGGCAGTAATATCAACAAGTCCGTCACCAATTGCAGTGTCCAGCATTTTAATCATTTCTTGCATACTTTTATCTGAACCGGTTTTAATCTTAGCTACTTTTTCATAATAGGATTGGCCCTTTGGATAATAGTATAGGCCTGCATCATTTGTACCAGTCCCCATAAGTTCAGTTAGTGTTTTAATTAATAATTTGTAAGCAGGGATGACATGGGTAAGTACAGCCTCTTTGTTTTTTACTTTGTAGGTAGTAATTTCTTCTTTGGTTAAACCTTTATAGTTCATTATTTTTTCATCAAAATATTGAATCAAGAAGTTTTCTTTAGGGTTTTCAATAAAGGAATTACATTGTTCAATTATTTGAGCGGCTACAGCATCACTCATAAAAAGACCAGCTTTTGATTTTTCACGTTCATACTGAGCCAGATCTTCAAAATAACTATAAACGCAAGTGAGTAGGTCAATATAGGTGTCTATGTCAGACTTGCTATAAAAACTATATTCAGCTAATAGAATTGGCAATTGAGCTTGAATGCCAGTGGTTGGTCCTAGACATTCATCGTAATACATAAAGTCGCCTAAACCTAAGTCTTGTTCTAGATAGGTCTTAACAATCTCGTAGGTTAATTTTTGGTCTGAGGATAGGAGCTGATAATCAAAGGATTTCAGTCGCGCCAGGTAGTTTTCCGAGGAAGAAAGATCCTTTGTCATGTTACTAACGCTATATTCACCCAGGGTAGCCTTCTCCTGTGTGATACCAAAGTTTTCGGGGGAGGCCAAAGAATAATTCATGGAAATACTATCTGATTGGACCTCAACGACAAACAAATCATTTAAAAAGCTATCAAACTTATCTTGTTCCGAAGACTCTGTTTTTTTCAGGCTGCATCCGCTTAATAACAGGGTTAGGCAGAGGACAGTGAATAGTATAGTATAAAAAAACAACCTTCTTATTTTCATTACAACCTCCCATGGTGTCATGCCTTTAAATACTGATGATTCTTTCGTAGTAATTAATGCACACACGGTTTGGATTTCTATTTATATATTCATGTTTATTCATCAAAATTACCGATAAGAAGTTATATTATTATTTTTTCTATAATAGCAAATTTTTACGAATTTTCTGTTATAGAAAAGCCCTTCGAGCTATGGACATGCAGCTATGCACCTGCTATTTATTACCGTGACCAGGTCCATCTTCCCGGGTTAAGAAATTAATACAAACTGCCGAAATAATAGAGGTAAAGTCGTTTGGAGTGGAAAGAACGACAGGAAAAGTTCGATTTAGCCTGCAGAAAGAGGACGGGAGATAGGTATGAATCAGATTGTTTCAAAGAACATGGCAAACCTGAACAAGACAGCGAAAAATCTGTCTGGACAGGTTACAATAGATAAAGATAAGAATGGACTGGGTTTATCTCTCATGAAAAAAGGTCAGCAAATTACTGGGATTGTTATTTCAGTAGCAGAACAGGTGACCTTTGATTTTAATGGTCAGAAAGTTAGTGCACCGAAGGATGTGGTGGGAAAGGTAAAACCAGGAGAGGTAAAGACCTTTGAAATACTGAAGACCACCAAGAATGAAATAGAACTTAGAATATTAGATCCTGATGATGGCAGCAGAAAGACCTCTTTTCGAGCAAAGTTGGCAATAGAGGCTGACTGGGAGACAGTTCTGGCAAAGAAAGAGAAGTCTGCTAGAAGAGCCGAGCAGGAGCAAGAGAGCAAAGACAGTCTGGAAGGCGTAATAGAGGTGGATGGAAGGCTGACGGAAGTTGATTATAAGAACATGGAGCAAGAGGGATTTGATCCACAAAACTATACCCTTCAAGGACTCCAAAGAGTGCTTAACCGAGTAAAGAACAGGGAGAGCCAAAAAGCAGAAAAACTGAAGGATACAGAGGATAAAAGGAAGCAAGAGGTATCCAGTGTAGAAGCAAGGAAACAGAAGGAAAATAAAATGTCCTTTGATCCCCTGGAACTTAAGATAAGACTTGAGGAGGCAAATTTACCTGCAACTCCCGACAATATAGCCAAATTAACCTCTGCATTTTCGTTATTAGATTCAACACCTGCGATGGATGACAAGGCAATGCAAAGTCTTATATCAAAAAACCTTGCTCCAACCATTGAGAATTTATATAAGGCATATTATAGCAGTACAAAACTAACAAAGGAGCCGATAGCTTCACAGGACTGGAACGAGCTGTTAGGTCAAGTAAAGGACGTAATTCAAGAGGCAGGTTTTGTAGCTACGGAGAGTGAGATTGCTTCTGCAAAGTGGCTGGTGGAAAGTAAAATCCCGTTAACACCTGAGACCTTTGCCTATAAGAAGGAATTAGAGCAGTTAAAGGATAACAGAAATCCGGAAGAGATGCTTAACCGAATGCTGGAAGGAATGAGTCAAGGGTTACATCCAAAGGATGCTGTGTTAACAGGTATAGGGGAAAGTGCAGGCAAATTAGTAGATAAGTTAAACACTATAACAGAGGATAGTGTATCCAAGGCAGTAGAGACGGATACGGAACTAACTTTAAAGAATTTGATGGCAATACAGGAAAACTCTGTACTAGATAAAGATAAGCAGGTAGCAAATGAAAAAAATATTGAAACAAAACAAATAATGGATGAGGAAACTGCAATTGAACCTGATTTAACCTCTGAACAAGAGAGTGAGGTAGTTGACAGTAAGGCCTATAAGGAAGTTAGAGCAAAGAGACAGCTGGAGGAAATCCGACTGAAGATGACTATAGAAGCTGCAGCAAAGCTGGAAAAGCAGGGCTTCTCCATAGAAACCAATGAACTTAGCAAGGTAGTTGATGCATTAAAACAATTAGAGGATAGTTACTATAAAGATCTGGCTTTGGAGGCTGATGCAGTGTTTGACTCAACTTCATTGGAGCTTTTAAAGGAGACCACCCAAAGTGTGGAAGCGCTAAGAAACCTTCCAAGTCAGGTGCTAGGCAGTACGCTTAGTATTAGGAGCAGTATAACGATTCCAGGCCTTCTGACGGAAGGTAATAAACTGCAAGCTGAATTTGCAAAAGCTGGTGCCGCATATGAAACCTTGATGACGGTTCCAAACAGTGAGTATGGTGATTCCATTAAAAAGGCATTTGCAAAGGTTGATTCCTTATTGGAGGAGCTTCAGATTGAAACTACAGAGCAAAATCGAAGAGCTGCACGAATATTAGGTTACAATCAAATGGAAATTAACGAGGCCTCCCTAGCACAAGTTAAGGCATATGACCAGAAGGTGTCAAACTTAATCAATAATTTACATCCAGCAGTGACCGTTCGTATGCTGAAAGAGCATTTAAATCCAATGCAAATGACCATTGATGAGTTAAACCAAACTGTGAACCGCATAAGGGAAGAAGAGGGTATCTCTTCAGAAGAGAAGTTCAGTACATTTTTACATAGGCTTGATAAGGCAAATGATATTACACCCGGTGAAAGAAAGGCTTATATTGGCGTTTATCGATTACTTTACAATGTGGAAAAATCAGATGGGGCAGCAGTTGGGGCATTACTCAAGGCAAATCAGGAAGTGACTTTAGAAGGGCTGCTTCGGGCAGTGAATACACATAAGAAGGGGCATCTAGACGCGGTAATAGATGATGAATTTGGAACCTTACAAGACTTGAATAGAAATTCGGAATCAATAGCAGAACAAGTAAGAGAATTCTCTGCGGGAGACAAGACATTAGATAGTAATGTTAATTCACAGGAAGTGAATTCCAACAATGAGGGAATTCAAGAAAAGACAGAGTATATTGGGCAGCTTTTAAAAGAAATTAAAGAGGGAATAACACCTTCTCTCTTAAATAATATCTCTTCTAAGGGAATTTGGGAGAGTATAAAGAATGTATCAGTTGAAAAGCTATATGATCAGCTTGCACAGCTGGAAGATGATCAGTTGGTGGAAGAGGAATATTCAAAGAAGGTTCAAGAGATTAGGGAATTATGCAAAAATTCCGAACAGGCTCTTCGATTTCTGAATAACTATAGAGTCCCCAATACTCCAGCTAATCTTATGATGGCAAATTATATGCTAAGTAATGGAGAATCCCCCATTAAGAAGCTGCTGAAATTACAAAAAGAAGAAAAAGTCGAAAAATCGGAAAATACTCTTAAGGATTTTGAGCAATTGTCCGATACATTAATCGACAGGCATTCTGCAGTAGAAACTTATATACAGTTAGAACAGGATGCAGAAGCTGCAATTGAACAATCTTATTCGGAAGAAAAGATAGACAATCAGAGATTGGCTGAGTTGAAAAGCTTAGGGCAGCAGATGAGATTTTTAAGAACACTTGCAGAAAAAGAATTTTATCAAATACCGATAGAAACAAAAAATGGTATTACAAATATGAACCTGACCATCCTAAGAGGAGCTACAGGGTCAGGTAAGGTAAGTGTTACTACCTGGTCGGAACAACTAGGTAATGTAAAGACAGAATTCTCCTTAAAAGAGAATGGACTTCAGGGATTCATTGGCAGTGACAGCCGCAGCGGACTAGAGCATATGAGTAGAAATTCGCAGTTGCTGAGAAGTACAATTGAAGAACAGGATGTTATCTTAAAACAATTGGATTTTGTAATGCTAAGAAATGAAAAGGAAGCGAATAGTTATACTAGCCAATCTTCACGAGATACAGAAGCATCGAATCCCGATATGGAACGAACCCTTTACCAAATTGCTAAAGCAATTGTACAGTTTGTACGAGATGTTGAGAACAGCGCTACATAACTTAGTGTGGATGTAAGAGTGGTTCATAGAAAGATAGGTAAGTAGTTAAATGATTTATATCGGCTACATGGAGGTTGCTGATTTATAGACAAGTTTTAAAAATATATGATTATAATAAATCGAGCGAACCATCGTACATGGAGGGGGATGGCTGCCAAAAAGAAAGGGATTAGGTGATACTATATGAGAATCAACCATAACATTTCGGCTTTAAAGGCAAACAACCAATTAGCAAAAACAAATTCAATGTTAGATAAGAGCTTGGAGAGATTATCTTCCGGTTATCGTATCAACAGTGCAGCAGATGACTCTGCAGGATTAGCAATTTCAGAGAAAATGAGAACCCAGATCTCCGGTTTAGATCAGGCATCCAGAAATGCTTCCGATGGTATCTCTGTAATACAGACAGCAGAAGGTGCTTTAGTTGAAGTTGAAGCAATGCTTCAGAGAATGAGAGAGCTTGCAGTACAATCTGCAAATGGTACCTATACAGCAGAAGATCGTGATGCAATTCAAACGGAAATCGACCAGTTAAACAGTGAGATTACCCGAATCTCCAAAACAACCGAGTTTAATACCATGACTTTACTGGATGGTAATATTGATCGTAAATCCTATTCCAGTAATAGTAATGTTAAATTAGTATCTTTATCCGATACAGTTCCTGTGGGTGACTTTGAGTTGACGGTTACACAGGATGCAAGACAGGCAGTTGTGCTAGGAAAACAGGCTACATTTACAACATCAGCTATTGCGAGTGACGAAGTAGGTTCTATTAATATTAATGGTGAATCCGTAAAAATTGCTGAAGGAGATACTCTTGAGGATGTTTTCAAAAAACTAAGGGATGTTGGAGATAGTGTTGGTGTTAAAGTGTTTGCTTCTGATAGCGTTGCTGCGACTCCTACGTATCCATCTACTACAACAAATCTTGAGCTTGCCGGCTATACAAGTAATACTTGGGATGGTGAAAATTATCTTGCCTTTGTCTCCAATGAATATGGTTCTGCACAGAAGATTGAAATCTACTGTGATAATCCAAAGTTAGCAAGTCTGTTAGGGTTATCTACTACCAAAGCTGTTGCAAGTGGCCATGATGCCAAAGTAACAATAGATTACACCTCAAAATTTGATAATACAGCAACCGTTGCTATTACTGGAAATAAAGTTACAATATCGGATAGAGATAATTTTTCTATGGTAGCTGAAATAACAGCGGGAACGGCAGGAACTACATTTGATGATTATGATATTGACGGAGCAGATCCTGCAGATCCTGATACCCCTAGTACAAATTATAAAGACATCACAATCTCCGTTCTTGATGCAGGTCCAATGGATCTTCAAATTGGTGCAAATGAAGGACAGACTATGTCTGTAAGAATCCCTAAGGTGGATCCAGCTACCCTTGGAATTGACAAGGTGAATATTGGTACAGCAGATGGTGCCCAGGCAGCAATTACTTTACTTGATACAGCAATCAATCAGGTATCTGCAATTCGTTCCAAGCTTGGTGCTTATCAGAACAGATTAGAGCACTCCATTTCTAACTTGGATACAACTTCTGAGAACATGACAGAATCCTTATCCCGTATTTCGGATGCAGATATGGCTGTTGAAATGGCAAACTATACACAAAAGAATGTATTGGCACAGGCTGGTACCTCCATGTTGGCACAGGCAAATCAGAGACCTCAGACGATTTTATCCTTACTTCAGAATTAATTGATTTTATAGGAGGAAGGACAGGAGGACTTGATAAATGAAAAAAGAGGCAATTCAAACCTTCGCAAACAGAATAACCCAAGCCTCTAAAAGTGAGCTTATCGTTATTTTATACGAGATGGTTTTGGAAGAAATAGCAGAAGCTAAGGAGGCTCATGAATTAAAGGACCTCGTGGCCTTTGATAGGGAGCTGAAAAGAGCACATAAATATATCAATGAACTGATAGTGGCGTTAGATTTTAAATACCAAATTTCTTTTGATCTACTTAGCCTCTACTTATTTGTAAATAAATCAATTATTACAGCCATTATGAAAAGAACTCCTGACTCACTTGAAGGTGTTCAAGGTGTAATAACAAGACTTTTAACAGGGTTTGAAGGTGTTAGTAAAGCGGACACCAGCGGACCAATGATGCGTAACACGCAGCAGCTCTATGCGGGCTTAACCTACGGTAAAGGCACACTGAATGAGACTTACATCGATCCTAATAGCAGGAGCCGTGGGTTTATGGTATAAATAAGCCACTACAAAAGACTTTAAAGTACACACGAAGCTAATTGATAACATTAGTGTGATTACGAAAGCAGAGTATACCAAAGAGATTGATGGGAACATCAGCAAATGTACAAAAGTAATATATACCAAAGAGCTGGACAGATACTAGTGATGTACAAAAGCCAAGCATACCAAAGAACTGGGTAGATACCAGTGAATGTACAAAAGCATGCATACCAAAGAACTGGGTAGATACCAGTAAACGTACAAAAGTCATGCATACCAAAGAACTGGGTAGATACCAGTAAATGTACAAAAGTCATGCATACCAAAGAACTGGATAGATACCAGTAAACGTACAAAAGTCATGCATACCAAAGAACCGGATACATACCAGTGAATTTACAAAAGCTAAGTATACTAAAGATGCTGATTATATTATCAGAGAATGTACAAATGCTATATGTACGAAAGAAATGAGTTATTTCATTGAAAGCTACAAAAGAGGCTGTTCATCATTGGCAGTAGAATGTACCAAAGTAATTTAAAGCAAAAGAAGAATTATGCTTATAAGATACAGAAGCACTTTTATGTTAATACACAAAGGATTAAGACATAGTACCGAAGATTCTTACCATAGAACCTATGATAACATTAAACGAAACGCACAAGAGAACCTACGGACCTTAGGAGGATAAGTTTCTAATAGAGAGATAGAATTCTTTAAAAGGAAAAAGAAACATAAGAGAGCTGTGTACCAAAGATTAAATGTAATCTACATAAAATAGATAAGCTGTCCCAAAACATGATAGGAAAACGATAGTTTTCTTAAAATGGTTTGGGACAGCTTTTATATGTCTTAACAGCAAGTCGTGTCGGATTCTTTAGCAAGTTTTAATAGAAATTTATATCGGTTTTGTACAGCGTTTAACTCATAAATACAGCTATCAATAAGATCAGGATCTACAACGTTTTGAAAGTTGGAGTAAGCTGCTTCCATAGCAATCTTTGTTTTATTTATCTCATTGATAATATAATTATCTTTTGGGGGTCTCCGTTTAGAGAATAACAGCATAGTGTCACCAGCCTTATATAATGATTTGTATATAGTATAGTCAAATATTTTGGCTTTTATTCTATTTATTAACATAAAATGGATGACAAGGTATATAAATGTAATAAAGGTAATTTAATTTATATAAGAAAAAGAGGGAGAGGCATATGGACAATATTATATTAATGACGATAATTGTAGGCTGTATTATTTTTATTGGAGTATGTCTTATAAAAAAGAGACCTGCAATGCTGATTGATTTTCTACTACGAGCTTTTATTGGTACAGCAGGTATCTACTTATTGGATTTGGTATTAAGAAGTTATGGATATGGATTTGATGTGGGAATTAATAGTATTAGTGTGCTTACAAATGGACTCTTGGGTCTTCCTGGATTTTTGCTGCTGTATGGGTTAGCTATCTATTATTCTTATTAGAGGATTCCTACACAGGGAGGATTTAAATATAAAAATAGGCAGTTCTGCTAAGTTATGCAGGACTGCCTATTTTAGTGATTAATAACCTATAATTTCTTTGATTAAAAATTCCCGTCCGCCCACAATGGTTAACTCTTTACTGTTACAGTTAGGGCATGTTTTATGTTCTACAGGAGGGTAAATAGTATCACATTGAAGACAACGTGCACTTGCCTTTAAAACTTCTATTTTTAATTCTGTTTTCTCAAGTATAGTACCATCCACTGCAGCGGGATAACATGCTTCTAAGAAATGAGGAACAACTGGTGATAGTTCACCTACTTGAAGAACTAAGCTTTGAATTTCCTGCAATTTATTTTGATCTGCCAGTGCGGACACTTTTTCTACAATATGTATCATAATGCCTAGTTCGTGCATAATATCACCTCTCGGTAGTAGTTTGTTACTGTCAAGAACCAAGTAAAAGATATGAAAATTATCCAGGAAAGCTTGCTTTCTAAGGATATTTTTCATATTTTTGTTTGGCGAAAGCCAAACAGCAGGAAAACCGTAGGTTTTCGAGCTTGGTTCGGATTAGTTAAGTAGTTATTTTATTAGAAAAAGTTTTTTGACTTTTTTGGTGGTAATTCTTACCTTGCGCTTAAGAATATTTTTAATTACCACAGGTTTCAGATCTTCCAGGCGAACACCTTCGCCATCATATCTACGTTCTAAAGTAATAGCATCAAACTTACATTTTGTTGTACATTGACCACAACCTACGCAGGAATATTCATCGACAATAGTAACACCACAGCCTAAACAACGTTCAGTTTCTTTCATAACCTGCTCTTTTGTAAAGGTAAGGCGAGGGTCATGGAAGGATTTAATAGAGGAAGTATGGCTTTCATGCTTAGTGGTTTGTCTTGGCATAGTGTCATAGCTATCCAGCAATACATTCTTCTTATCAAGTGAACGGTACTCTTTACGGTCTCGACCAATGGTTAAACTTTGACCACGGTTGACAAAGCGATGAATAGAAATAGCACCTTCCTTACCAGCAGCAATTGCATGGATGGCGTATTTCGGACCGGTAAAGGCATCACCACCGACAAATATATCTGGTTCACTGGTTTGTAATGTAACATAATCTGCTTTTATGGTTCCATTTGGATTGCGCTCTATTACAGTATTAAGAAGGAGATCACTGCTCTCTATACTTTGCCCAATGGAAAGCAGAACATAGTCAGCAGATACAAACATAATTTGATTCTCATCAAATACAGGATTAAATCGTTGGTTTTCATCAAATACAGAGATACATTTTTTAAATTCTACACCAGTTACTCTACCATTTTCAATAATAATTCGCTTTGGTCCCCAAGAATTATGTATAGAAATTTCTTCTTGCAGCGCTTCCTCTATTTCTTCTGAAAGCGCAGGCATTTCACTTCTGGATTCAAGGCTGTATAAGGATACAGAGGTAACTGGAAGTCGAGCAGCGGTTCTGGCAACGTCTATGGCAACATTTCCACCACCAATTACAATAACCTTGCCGCTTACTGGTGATGGAGTATCAGTGTTAACATCACGAAGGAACGAGATACCTGAGATAACTTCAGGGGCATTCTCTCCTTCTACACCAAGTTTACGGCCACCTTGAGCACCAATAGCAAGATAAAAGGCTTTATAACCTTCTGATCTTAAGTCTTGAATGGTTTTGTCTCGTCCAATCTCAATGCCTGTTTTAAATTGCACACCCATTTCTCTTAAAATATCAATTTCAGCATTGATAACGTCTTTTTCTAACCGGAAGGTTGGAATTCCAGTAGTTAACATTCCGCCTAGAACTTTCTGCTTTTCAAAAACTGTAACCTCATAACCGTCAAGTGCAAGGTAATAAGCACAGGATAAACCAGAAGGTCCGGCACCAACAACAGCAATCCTTTTGCCATATGCATGACGTTTTTTGGGAACATATCGATTATCAGCATCCAAGTCTTGTTGTGCTATAAATTTCTTTATTTCATCAATTGCAATTGGCTCATCAAGTTCCCCGCGCGTACAAGCTGACTCACAGCCATGCGGACAAATACGGCCGCAAACTGCTGGAAATGGATTGTTCTTCTTAATTAGAGCAAGAGCGTCTGTATAACGACCCTGTGCAGCAAGTTTGATATATCCCTGAACTGCTATGTGAGCCGGACATTCTGTCTTGCAGGGACTGGTACCGGTTTCGACAACATTTTTACGGTTATAACGGTAATCTACATTCCAATTTTCTGGACCCCATTCGGTATCTCTTGGAGTTTCCTTTTTTGTAATGTCTTCTATAATCTTAGTGCTTGAGCATACTTTTTGTCCCAGCTGAAGAGCATTTACGGGACAGTTTTCCACACACTCACCACAAGCCACGCATTTGTTCTTATCAACCTTAGCAACATAATTGGAACGTACCATATCGCCATTATAGAACATTCCTGCAGAGCGCAGTGATAGGCAGGAACAACCACAGCAATTGCAGATCGCATGGGTATGTCCCGAACCGTCAAGGTTAGGAATTTGATGCATTAAACCATTTTCCTCAGCTCGGTCAATAATCTCAAAAGCCTCTTCCCGGGTTATTTGTCTGCCTCTCCCGGTTCGAATATAGTATTCAGCTGCATGACCCATCTGAATACACATATCTTCTTTCAAATGGCCACAGCCTTCACCCATTTCTTCACGAACGGTACGACAGGAGCAATCAGATACAGTAAATATAGTATTTTCGTTTAAGTACTTGGATATTTCTTCATAGCTGGCACGACGAGAGTTGCCGTCAATTGCGCTTTCAATGGGAATAACACGCATAAGTCCAACACCAACCGGGAAGCTGCCGGCACTCATTGGACCACGGACACGTCCGTAAGCTTCAAAGGCTTGTGTTATCTGGGGGTATTTTGCAACGTTTTCTTTGTGACCTGCCATCATCTCCATAATGCCTGGTACCCAGGTGTCATACCAGAAATGGTCAACTCCATCAATCTCATTAACGAAACAAACGCCTACTTCTGCCAATTCATATAATTGCTTCGCAGTCTCTTCCACAGTCATCCCGCAAAGAGGTGCCAGTGACTCTGCGGTATATTTTGTGCGAATTACCATATGCATTGCTGCATCTGCCATAGCATCAGTCACAACAGGTTCTAAAATGAGATACTCGGGGTCAGTAGCCTTTATCTCACTTTTGGTCCCTCTCTTTTTTCGGCTAATGTGATTTGCCAGATCTAAAATCTTTTCGTTTACCATAAATATCCTCCATTTACTAAAAGTTTGTTTTTATTTTAACAAATTATTATAGACTATGTTTAGGTAACAGTTATTCCCAAGGTCAAACCAGGACCAATTTTAGAAAAACAGTTAAAAATGATAAACTGGTATGACCACATTTTATTCATTATAGATTTCTTTTGAACCTGTGATAGCTTCTCCAATTCTTTCTTTGATACAGCGCTTAGCATTATCTAGATCCTGACTTTTTAATGCATCAAAAAGATGCTGAGCAGTTTGTATTAAATGTTCAGTTCCATGCTTTCTACTATAGCGATCAAGAAGACTCAGCACTGGTTTACGAAAAGAATAATAGATTAAAGGTAATAAAGTGTTGCCGGATAACAGCATAAGTTCCTGATAAAACTCAAATTAATTATCTATTATTAATTCTTTCGTCGGGGCTTCTCTCAAATTAATAAGCCTGTTTTCCAGGGTTTTTAAGTCACTTTCCTTATTTTTTTCAAGGAATAATTCTGCACCAAGAGTATCTAAGACTACCTTAAGTTCTAGGATGGAACGGACATCCTCACGCTTTAGTTGCCCGCCATTATATTTCATAATAGAGAGCAGGGTATCAATGGTACCACTACGTCGATAGTCTGCCACATAGGTTCCAGAGCGAGGCTTGATTTCTAAAAAACCTTTCAATGCCATTTCTTTTATACCTGCATTAACCACAGCACGGCTGACCTTCATGCTCTGTGCCAACTCGCGCTCGGAAGGGAGTTGCTCTCCAATCTCTAATTTTCCGGAGAGTATACTGTTTTCGATTTCCTGAATGAACAGCTCTTTCAGGGAAGGGGATATTATTTCATTAAATTTCATATCATTCCTCCAAATTAATCTGGTCTAACCAGATACCAGTTTGATTATAACACACATTTTGTTTGTTAACAAGTTGACAATGTAGCTATAAATGGTATAATTTAATTAGTAACAACAAACAACAAAATTTTTGAGGAGGGTATTATGTTTTTATTTGAAACCTTATCAGTTGGCACAATTTTAATGTGGATCGGTGTAACTTTAGGTCTGATTGCGTTAAATGAACTTGCCAGACTTAATAAATGGATATCACTGGTACTTTTCATTGCTGTACCGGCAGTACTAACTATTTTTGTGTGGCCAAACACTTCCGGAGCAGATTCCAGTACTGGAACCTGGTTCCATTGGGTAAAGGTATATTCTGCACTTGCAGGCTGCCTAGGATTTATGGCAATTCGTTTTATCCCAAAATGCCGTAATAAATATTGGCTCATGTTCCCACCATTTATCTTGGCATTTAATATTCTTGAAGCAGTAATTCGTGACTTCCAGGTATTTGGCATGAAAGCAAATGGTATCGTGGATGGTGTTATGATGGTATCAGGACCTTGGAATCTTCTAAACGGTATTGCTGGTTTAATCAATATTATTACAATTACCGGTTGGATGGGTATCTATGTTAGCAAGAAACGTGGCAATGATATGATGTGGCCAGATATGATTTGGCCTTGGATTATTGCTTATGACATCTGGAACTTTGCTTATGTATATAACTGTGTATCCGATCATTCCTTCTATGCTGGTGCAGCACTCCTGGCTTCCTGTACAATAGCACATTTCGTTATGAAGAAAGGTGCATGGCTGGAACACAGAGCACAGACCCTTGCATTTTGGATGATGTTTACCATGAGCGTACCATCTTTTGTAAGTGATTCTAAATTCTCCGTAGATGCATCTCATAAACCAGCAGCATGGTTAACCGTATCTGTGCTATCAATCATTATTAATGTGTCAGTATTGGTATATCAGATCTATCGTATGAAGAAGTATCACACTAATCCATTAAAAGAAGAAATCTACAAAGGCACTCATGAGTATGAGGTAGCTGCAGCGGATCGTTAAATAATACATATAAGGGTTGTTGCAAATAAATAGGTTTTGTTTGCAATGACCCTTTTACAAAGAATGGGATTAAGTGTAAAAATGTTAAGGCTTTATTTACGCTAGTCTCATATTACAAAATTATAGTAACTATTCAGAACCAAGCTCGAAAACCAATGGTTTCCTCGCTGTTTGGCTCTCACCAAACTTGAATACATGACAAGTGAAACGATTTATCGTTTCACTTGTATTAAAAATTATCCTTAGAAAGCAAGCTTTCATGGCTAATTTATTAAATATTCTGCTTGGTTCTGAACAGTTATAAATTATATTAGACGGGAGATTGGTATGGAGCAATTAAAGATTATTACAATTAAAGAAAGTGTCTATGCGGACAATGATTTGGAAGCCAATAAATTAAGACAGGAACTGAAAGAGCAGAAAACCTTCTTATTAAATCTTATGTCTTCGCCTGGAGCAGGTAAAACTACTACACTGATTAATACATTATCAAGGCTAATAGATGAGATGAAAATCGGTGTAATGGAAGCTGATATTGATTCCGCAGTGGATGCAGAAAGAATGTTAGAAGCACAGATTCCCGCTATTCAGGTTCATACCGGAGGTATGTGTCATCTGGATGCTGGCATGACGAGGCAGGGACTAGAAGCTCTTGGGTCAGAAAACTACGATTTTGTAGTACTTGAAAACGTAGGGAACCTTGTTTGTCCTGCGGAGTTTGATACAGGTGCTTCCAAAAGTGCAATGATATTAAGTGTGCCTGAGGGAGATGATAAACCACTAAAGTATCCTTTGATGTTTTCAAATGTAGATGCTGTTTTAATTAATAAAATTGACTGTCTGGACTACTTTGAATTTGATGTTGAGGCGGTTAAAGAACGAGTATACAAACTAAACCCGGAGGTAGCAATCTTTGAGATTTCAGCCAGAAATGGACAAGGTATAGAGGATTGGTGCGATTGGCTTCGTAAGGAAGTAGCTGATTGGAATAGTAAATAGTTTACATGTTGGTAATTACAGTAACCCTTCAAATTTGATTTGAAGGGTTTTTTATGAATTAAGTTTATAACTACACCTTCTATTGTGCAATATTATCAATCTATACACAAAATATTGTGTAAAAGCACGAAAGATAAAAATTTCAAGTTACAAGGATTGACAATAAACGCTAATCATTGTAATATATTTACATGTTAAATATCATTTGATTCAATTCTATTTTTCTTACCTGTTCTAAGAGCAGGAGCTTCAATTATTATTCATGATATCGGTATTATTATTCCCCAGTAGATTAACATGATCAGGAGGATTCCTAAGTGGAACAAATATTTGCCCTCTATGATTCTGACCTTTTTTATGCGACACGTTTTATGGAGTACTATAAAAAGAAGAAGGATTATATGTTTGAATTCTTACTTTTTACTAAAAAAGAAAGTCTTGAAGAGTATTTAAGTACACAAGAGATTGAGCTTTTATTAGCGGATGAAGATGTTTCTTTAGATAATCTGCCGAAGGAAAAGATAAAGCACATTTACAGGTTAGTACATCAATCAAACATAAACTTATTAATCACAGACGTTACCAGTATTTTTAAATATCAATCTGTTAACAAAGTGATTGAGGAACTTTTCTTAGACTATAGTAAGAAAAAAAATGAGTCTAGAACAATCATGCCTGCAGAAAAAGTTCGGGTTATTAGTATTCTTAGTTTAACTCCAAGCGCTGAAGCTTTGGCCTATGCCTGGTCAAGTAGCCTTCTTCTTTCGGAACATCGGAAAGTTCTACTAGTTTTATTGGAGCTGTTACCGATACCTCTAATAGAGATTCCCCAAGCTTCAGAAAATGCACTCTCTGAATTTATTTACTATCTAAAAGAAAATCACAACATTATGAGTAAGACTAAGGAACTGGAACAGTATACCGGTAAATTAACGTATTTATCCGGACTTACTCACGGGATGGACCTTATCTCTTTGAATAGAAATGATGTACAACGTTGGTTGGAGGAGCTAAAGAATAACTTTGATTATGATAATGTAATCTTCTATTTATCTGGATATTGTGAAGCCACCTTTGAAATTATTAATCAAAGTGACAAAGTTGTTTTTCCTGAAGAAGTTAATTTCATTAGGAAAACGGAGCAGGAAGCATTTATTAATCAAATGTTGTTGTATGGTAAGAATAACTTAAATTCCTTAGAAAGGCCATTGTTAAAGGGAGATAAAGCTCTAACGAAGTTAGGACTTAACATATCCGAGTTATCACAAACTGAAACCTATAACTATGCGAAGGAAAAACTCGCAGAATACTTCTGATTGGGGGGATAGAGTGGACAGTCTAAAAGAGTTATTAAGAGAAAAAGTACTGGAAGAAATAGATTTACACAGAGAAACCTCAGAAGAAGAGATTTATGAAAGGATCGACCGTACTCTTCTTCGCTACTCCAAAGAAGAATACATAAGTATCCCATATAAACAGAAATTGAAAAGGGATATATTTAATTCTATTAGAAAGTTAGATGTTTTACAGGACTTAATTGACGATCCAGAAATTACAGAAATCATGGTGAATGGTCCAAAGAATATTTTTATTGAGAAACAAGGGGCTATTTATTCAAGTGATAAAACTTTTGAATCACAGCAAAAGCTTGAGGACGTGATTCAGCAGATTGTATCCCATTGTAACCGTATTATTAATGAATCAAGTCCAATTGTTGATGCCAGATTATCCGACGGTTCTCGTGTCAATATTGTTCTCTCCCCCATATCTATGGAAGGTCCAACCCTTACAATCAGAAAATTTCCCAATAAACCTATTACAATGGAACGACTGATTGAACTGGAAGCAATATCTTTGGAGGTTGCCGATTATCTTAAAACTCTGGTAATCGCAGGATATAATATATTAATTAGCGGAGGAACTGGTTCAGGTAAAACAACATTTCTAAATGTTCTTTCTAATTACATCCACTCCACCGAAAGAATTATTACAATTGAAGATTCGGCAGAGCTTCAGATTCGTAATATTCCAAATCTTGTCCGGATGGAGGTAAGGAACGCGAACTCGGAGGGAAGTAATGAAATCACAATACGTGAGCTAATTAAAACTTCCCTCAGAATGCGGCCTTCACGAATTATCGTTGGTGAGGTTCGTAATGAAGCGGCAATTGATATGCTTCAGGCTCTGAATACTGGGCACGATGGATCGCTAACCAC
>JAFACO010000344.1 GCA_023425485.1 Bacillota bacterium | reverse complement strand
TCGTATATCTCTTGATTAAAGAAATTACGGAACCACAGGTTATTCATTTACCCGAAGGTTATTCAATTAGAGAATTTCAACCCAATAAAGATGAAGAAGAATGGTGTTTTATCAGAAATACAGCCTTTGCTAATCTAAAGGGGAATTCAACTCCGGTAACCACGGAAATGGTTCAAAAGCTAGTGAGTAGTTCCGATTATTTAGAAGGCGGACTATTGTTTTTGATGCATAATAATAATAATCCTGTAGGTATTATTAGAGGAGCGAAGGAGGATTATAATGGTGAATCAGTTATGAATATCGGTCCATTAGCTATTCTTCCTTCACATCAGGGGAAAGGCTTGGGCAGGCAGTTGCTAAGAGCCTCCATCGATTTTGCAGATAAAAAGAATTACAAAAAGACAATGCTGTGTGTCAATGCAGAAAACGAAAAGGCCAAGGAGCTTTATCTTAAAGAGGGCTTTATCCAGGTCGAAGGAGTAGTTGCTTATGAATATCCTATTAATGATGAGCTGTGAAAAATTCATAAGAAGTTATTGTTATATTTAGAGATTAGAAGAGGATATAATGGACATTAGTACGGTATTTAACGATGCTATAAAGACAATAGAAGATAATATATGTGATGATATTAAGTATGAAGATCTTGCAAAGACCATGGGGGTATCTGTATTTCATTTTCAGCGATTGTTCTCTTTTTTAACTGGAATACCAATAGCAGAATATATTAGATGTAGAAGGATGACATTAGCAGGTTTTGATGTTCAGAAAACGAATATAAAAATAATTGATATTGCTATAAAATATCGCTATGAATCTCATTCTTCCTTTAGTCGTGCTTTTCAACTATTTCATGGTGTAACACCCTCCGATGTCAGGAAAAAAGGGATGGGGATTAAGATTTATCCTCCAATTCATTTGAATATTGCAGTACGAGGGAATGATATTATTGGATTTAAAATTGAAAAAACAGAGCCTTATCAATTGTTTGGTAAAAATGATATCATAGTTCCAATGGAACATAAATACGCTATTGATTTTATAAAAAATTATGGTGAAATGGTTGTAGAAAATGGTAGTCATGCAGCTGTCAATATAGCAGCAGGGTTTCCGGTGGGGGATAACTATCCATTTCATCTCTTACATGGTATATTTTTTAAGGATAGTGAAGATTTGACCCATTTCATGTACGGATGGGAAAAGTCTTCTCAAGAGTTGGAAGAGTCCTTTACAGTGATTGCTGTGCCTGAAACCACCTGGGCAGTGTTTACGTATGTTGGAGAGCATATGGAAGGCTTACCAAAGGTTTGGACCTATATCTATACGAATTGGCTGTATACCTCCGGGTATAAAATAGGAGACCAGATTATTATTGAAAAAGAGTCCTGGATTGATGAGAAGGAGAATATTCTGCGTGCAGAAGTCTGGTTGCCAGTCAAAGAATAAAATGTGATAGTCAGAGTGGAACGGGTAAAATTTAAACTGTGCAGATTTGGGCACAAAGTGAATAGCAAAATATTATAAAAGAAATATAATTGTCCTTATCATAATGTAGATGAGAGGTAATTATATGTCAAAACCAAAAAGAGGGAAACATGCCAAAGCAGTACCAGGCTGGCGTGGCACTTGTCCTGCATGTAATCGTACGGGATTAAAATTATTATGGACGAAATTAATGGAAGATAATAAACAGCAAAGTGTTTGTAAACGATGTGGTAACTAAAGTGTTCTGATCAATAAGGATTTCTAAGAATTGAGGGTTCCGTAATAAATAAGACGGAGGCCAATTCCTAGAAATCCTTATTTTAATTATTATATATTAATATTATTTTATTTACGAAAAGTTCTACAGAAAGCTCGTATATCTTCTGCCATAAGTTTCGGCTCCTCCATAGCAGTAAAATGACCGCCAGAAGGGATTGTAGTTAGTGACGTTACATTTAGATATTTCTTAACTCGTTCTTTCGGTGGCAGCATTACATCGCCTGCAAAAAGAGCAAGCCCGGCAGGGACAGAAATATACCCCATAGACGGTAAGAAATGCATATTTTCATAGTAGATTGCGTTCGCAGAACCAATTGAATTTGTAACCCAATAGATCATTAAGTTTGTTATTAACTCATTCATAGAGAAGCTTTGATTAAGATTGCCGTTACAATCACTCCACCCCTGAAATTTCTCAATTAACCAGCTGGCTAGACCAACGGGTGAATCAGAGAGTCCAAATGCAAGGGTGTCTGGCTTCGTAGATTGAATGGACATGTAGGCTCCTTCCTGTGCCATCCATTTTTGAGCTTTCATTTTATACTGCTGTTCATCTTGTGAAAGAGCATCATCAGATTGTGCCTGCAAAAGATCTCTTAGAATACCAATGTCAGTCAGATGAATCCCATATAATAATTCTGGATGCTTTACTGCTAAATATCTGGTAATACCGGAACCCAGGTCACCGCCACCAGCGATAAACCTTTTATAACCGAGCTCTTTTGCCATAAGTTTTGCCCAAAGATCAGAGACAAAACTATTATTGATAACGCCAGCTCCAGGATAACTGGAGAATCCAAAGCCAGGGATGGATGGAATAATTACATCGAAGGAATCTTCTGGGTTACCGCCATAACTGGCTGGATCTGTTAATAGCGGAATAAGTTTCAGGTAGCGTAAATAGCTGTCAGGCCATCCATGGGTGAGAATAATGGGTAAAGGATTTGGCCCTTTTCCTCGCTCATGAATAAAATGCAGATCGATTCCATCAATATTACAACGAAACTGTGGAAAATGATTTAACTTAGCTTCTTGCATACGCCAATCATAATGACCAAGCCAGTAAGATACAAGGGACTGCAAATACGCTAGGTCCGTACCTCGTTCCCAATCTTTATTTTCGATATTCTTTGGCCATCGGATATGATTAAGCCGATTGGTCAGATCATCAAGAACCTCCTGATTTACTTTAATATGAAATTGTTCAATAGGCATATTGCGCTCCTTTCTGAATGCAGTTATTATGAAATAAATAACTATTTAGAAATCCGAGTATCACGATGTAGATTAAAGTATAACTATGAAAGTAATGAACATTTATAGGATAATCTATACAATTAGTCTACCACTAAATAAATTGGCTACAATGGAATATCTGTAGTTTTGAACTATACAATTTGTAGATGGGAGCACAAGATGCCACAATTTGATCGATATAAGAAAAGAATAGTCAACATAGAGTTCATTGCCATGGAGGAGTTTCTCACTCTTCCGTATGCAGAGCGTTATACCATTGTTCTAATTACAGCTGGCAGTATTAAGGGAATACTGAATGGACGTCCAATGAATTTATCAGCACCGGGCTTTTTATGCTTAACAAAGGACGATATAATTAATATATCGAGTAAGGATAATGTTGCGGCACAATCCTTTTGTTTTCATTCGGATTTTCTGAATAGTGTTCGAGTCACAGATATTCAGGATAAGGTGTCTACGAACTTAAGAATACAAACGGGGCTTTCCCTTTTTAATCGGGAAGATAATCGTATGGGGGTTTACCCTATTTCCTCACAGGTTTATTCTAAAGTATTTGAATGGTTTTTTGTTTTAGGGATGGAAACAAACGCGCAAAGTGATGCACTTTGGGCCTGCAGAATAAAAAAATACTTGATACAAATACTTGGGTTGCTGGAGCTATTGGATAGTCAATCAGAGCAATCACCGGTTAATTTAGCCCTGGAGAATATATACACGAACTATTCCAATAAAATAACCCTACAGGAGTTGACTCGCAGTGCACACCTAAACCGTGTTTCTTTGAATGAAATGTTTAAAGCGCAGTTTGGATGTACGGCAATGGGGTATTTAATGCTATATCGGTTACAAATCGCAGGTGATCTTCTGATTCATACAGATATGAGTCTGGATGAAATTGCACGTTCGACCGGATTTGAGTACGATACTTATTTCATAAAACAATTCACAGCCAAGAGAGGGTTATCACCGACCAACTACCGGATTAAGTCACGTGAGCATGCCGCAGCACTTTAATCTGGAAATAATTATACAAAATATCCATATATTATGTTATCATTAGTTTGTTATGGGAGCATTCTCTGAACCTGGAGGAAAATTATGTATAAGGTATTTTTAGTGGAAGATGAAATTGTAATTAGAGAAGGTATTAAGAACAACGTCCATTGGGAAGAAGAGGGATTTACAATCGTTGGGGATGAAAGCGATGGGGAACTTGCCTATCCGATGATTATAAGGGAACAACCAGATATTTTAATTACAGATATTAAAATGCCCTTTATGGATGGACTGGAATTAAGCAAATTAATAAAAAAAGAAATGCCACAACTAAAAATCATTATTATCAGCGGATATAGTGAATTTGGTTATGCACAACAAGCAATTGATATTGGTGTTAACGAATATCTTTTAAAGCCTGTAACTTCTACTAAAC
>JAFACO010000268.1 GCA_023425485.1 Bacillota bacterium | reverse complement strand
ATGATAAATATTTAAAAGGAATTGATGGAACAATTCTTACACTTACGACCGCTTATGGTGTAGAAATAGAAAATGCAGCTGAAGACCGAATTGAACCCCAGCCGGGTAATAATTTATATACCAGTCTTGATGTTAATGTACAGCTTTTTGCTGAACAGGCTGCATTAAAGGTAATGGAATCAAAGAATGCGAACAATGTTAAATTAATCGTTATGAACCCGCAAAATGGTGAAATCATAGCGATGGTGAATGTTCCTGAATTTAATTTAAATGATCCCTATACTTTAATTGACGAAGTTGCTGATGATTATATTGGGCAAACTTTAACACAGGAACAAAAGAACAATGCGTTAAATGGAATGTGGCGTAATGCCAGTATCAGTGATACCTACGAACCTGGATCGACCTTTAAGATAATTACAGCTGCTGCAGCACTTGAAGAAGGTGTGGTCAAACTAACCGATACCTTTTTCTGCCCAGGCTATAAAAAAGTGGAAGATCGTATTATTCGCTGCCACAAGGTAGGTGGTCATGGAAGTCAAACCTTTGTTGAAGGAATAATGAATTCCTGCAATCCTGTTTTTATGGAAATAGGTGCTAGAGTAGGTGTTGACAAGATGTATGATTACTACAAGCAGCTTGGGCTCTTTAAAAAAACCGGCATTGATTTACCCGGTGAAGCCAATTCAATTATGCATAAAAAGGATATTATAGGAGCAGTTGAGCTTGCTACCTTGTCCTTCGGACAGTCCTTTCAGATAACTCCCTTACAATTGATGACTGCAGCAAGTGCAATTGTAAATGGTGGAACACTTGTGACACCGCATGTAGGAGTAGAAATAAGATCTGCAGATGGAACAAAAATTCGTGCACTTGACTATGAAACAACAGATAATGCAATATCCAAGGAAACCTCAGAGACGATGAAACAATTATTGGAAGCAGTTGTTTCCGATGGAACAGGGCAACGTGCTTATATACCAGGATTTCGTGTTGGCGGTAAGACTGCAACCTCGGAAAAACTTCCTAGAAGCAGCAATAAATATATTTCTTCCTTTATCGGTTTTGCTCCGGCAAATGACCCGCAGATTATGGCTTTGGTTCTAATTGATGAACCTACAGGAATATACTACGGAGGAACGGTTGCGGCTCCGGTTATTGCCGAATTATTTGATAATGTTCTTCCTTATTTGGGAATCGAGAAAAACTTCACCGAGGAGGAAGTAAAGGAATTTAATATTGGCTCCTTCGAGGTTCCGGATTTTATCGGAAAAACAAAAAAGGAAGTAAATGAATTACTGAAAATATATGATTTTGGAGACTTACATGCTCTCGGTGAAGGAGATACGGTAAAGGAGCAATTTCCGCTTCCTGGAGAAACGGTGGATAAGGATACTGACATCATTTTGTATTATGAAGATTAAGAGTAAAACCATATAGATTTTGGGTTGTCAATTCAAATGTGATAACGTATAATAAGCGAAGTATTTGAATGCAAAAGAAAAGAAATTTTTTACATAAGAGTGACGGAGTTAAAAATTGGATTCCTCACTTTATACTATGTATGTGCAGATTAAAATGCTGCGGAATGGAGATAACATATGAATTTTTCGGATTTTAGTGTAGTGTTGCCTGTTATAATATCATTTGGAGTATGCGTAATCCTATGTCCTTTATTGATACCGTTTTTGAGAAAGCTAAAGTTTGGCCAATATATTCGTGAGGAAGGTCCGCAATCGCATCAAAAAAAATCTGGTACCCCAACCATGGGTGGTATTGTCATAGTATTAAGTATAGCCATTACTTCTTTGGTGTATATAAAGGATTATCCAGAAATCATTCCGGTACTTTTTGCAACCATTGGGTTTGGTATTATAGGTTTCATGGATGACTATATTAAAGTGGTCATGAAACGCTCCATGGGATTAAGAGCTTGGCAAAAGCTCGTAGGACAGATACTTGTAACTGCGATCCTATGCTATTATCTCATTAACTTTACTGATGTTGGTACCTCCATGTTAATTCCCTTTTCAGGTGGAAAGTATCTAGATGTATCTTACCTTTTCATACCAAGCTTCTTTGTTGTTGTACTTGGTACTGTAAATGGTTCTAATTTTACAGATGGACTGGATGGCTTGGAATCAAGCGTGACAGCATTAATCGCTACCTTTTTTTCCGTAGTAGCAATAGGAATGCAGAGTGGTGTATCTCCAATTACAGGAGCAGTAGCAGGAAGCTTGCTGGCTTTCTTAGTATATAATGTTTATCCGGCAAAGGTATTCATGGGTGATACAGGTTCCCTTGCATTAGGTGGTTTTGTAGCTGCTACTGCTTATATGTTACAAATGCCTTTATTTATCTTAATTGTGGCTTTGATTTATTTAGTGGAAGTTATATCGGTAATACTACAGGTTGGTTTCTTCAAGCTGACCGGTGGAAAGCGAATCTTTAAAATGGCACCAATTCATCATCATTTTGAATTAGTTGGTTGGTCGGAAACCAGAGTCGTAGCAATATTTTCAATCGTTACAACCATTCTTTGCTTAATTGCACTAATGGGTATTAATTAACAAAAGGTAGCTCCTACGAAGGATAAAGAAAATGAAATAAAGTCATATTCTTTATGGAAATGAGTCGGAGGAGCGTATGCAGTTAGATAATAAAAAGGTCTTGGTCTATGGTGCTGCTAAAAGTGGAATTTCTGCAGCAAACCTGTTACAGAAACTTGGTGCTTTTGTACTTTTGTATGATTGTAATACGAACCTAATGAGCAATGATTTTGAAGATTATTCGTACTCAGATGGGAAGGGTCTTTTGCTGACCGGTATTTTAACAGATGAAATTTTAAGCACCGTCGAGCTTGTAGTTATAAGTCCTGGTGTTCCTTGTGATCATCCAGATATTCTTCGAATTAAAGAAAGAAGTATTCCTATTTGGGGAGAAGTTGAACTGGCATTTCGTTATACGAAAGGACGAATTATTGGGATTACAGGAACCAATGGCAAGACTACAACAACTACCCTAGTGGGAAAGATAATGAAAACATTTTTTTCAGAGGTATATGTTGTAGGTAATATCGGTAATTGTTACAGTGACATCGCACTTCAAACAACACCGGATTCAGTTGTGGTAATCGAATTAAGCAGTTTTCAACTTGAGACAATAATAGACTTTAAACCTAAGATCTGCACTATATTGAATATAACTCCGGACCATCTGGATCGCCATCATACGATGGAAGCCTATATAGCTGCGAAAGAGCAGATTTTTAAAAATCAGACGCACAATGAACTTTGTATTCTTAATTATGAAGATGAAGTTCTTAGAGAAATGGCGCTGCGTTCAAAAGCTGGTATCATGTTTTTTAGTAGTAAGAGAACTCTTAACGAGGGACTTTATTTAGATGAGGACGAGATTTATTTTTCAAATCAAAATGGTCCGATACTTATTTGTAATGTAAAGGAATTGCATGTACTGGGCAGACATAATTATGAAAATATAATGGCTGCAGTTGGCATCGCGCTTGCAATGGGGATTCCAATGGAATACATAAGGAAAGCGGTACTTAATTTTAAAGCAGTGGAGCATCGAATTGAATATGTAACTACAATAGAGGGAGTAACCTATTACAATGATTCAAAAGGTACAAATCCTGATGCTTCAATTAAAGCTATTCAAGCAATGCAACAACCAACCATTTTAATTGCTGGCGGATATGATAAAAAAACAGACTTTGATGCCTGGGTGAAAGCCTTCGATAAAAAGGTGAAACATTTAATCTTAATCGGGCAGACAAAGAAGCAGATTGCCAGAACTGCACGAAAGCATGGATTTGGGGAAATTGTAATGGCGGAAACTCTTAAGGAAGCAGTAACTATTAGTAAATCACTTGCGGTACCAGGGGATGTAGTGTTATTATCCCCAGCCTGTGCAAGTTGGGGTATGTTTAAGGACTTCGAAGAACGAGGTAATTTATTTAAGCGATATGTGAGTGAACTATAAATTTTATTGACTTAACGTCAATGAATTCATCCTATAGATTTAGGTAGCTTAGGGCGAAGACCCACAGATACCAAGAAAGGCATGGTTATATTATGAGCAGAACAGTACGAGATGAAAATAAAAGAATGCATAGCTACTATGACTATAGTCTATTATTTCTTATCCTGTTTCTTGTCTGTTTTGGATTAGTTATGATCTATAGCACTAGCTCTTATAATGCACAGAGACTCTACGGGAATCCCACTTATTTTTTGGAACGTCAGGCTTTATTTGCAGGTCTGGGAATTTTGGTAATGTTATTTGTTTCAAAAATTGATTATCGATTATTATTGAAAAAGCTTCCGGTTATTAAGATCAATCCAATTATAGCTTTGTACATTGCTTGTATGTTATTACAGGTGGCGGTATTAATTTTTGCGAGTGAAGTAAAGGGGTCTAAGCGTTGGATTGAAATAGGTCCGGCAAGATTCCAACCCTCCGAGTTGTCAAAGATTGCAGTAATTCTCTTTACTGCTTACATAGTAAATGTAGCACCTAAAAAGTTGGATAAATTCCGTGGATTTTTGAGGGTAGTATTCTTCATCGCTCCGCTTATTGTCTTAATAGCAGTTGAAAACTTTTCTACCGCATTAACAACAGGTGTGATTATGGTTGCCATCTGTTTTATCGCCAGTAGAAAGAAAATATACTATATTGCTACGGGGTTTCTATTTGGTGGTGCAGGTGCAATATTTATTTTGCTATTCCCCTACCGAGTCGAGCGTATCAAGATTTGGCTGAATGTAGAAGAAGAACCAAAAGGTTATCAGATACTGCAAGGTCTATATGC
>JAFACO010000266.1 GCA_023425485.1 Bacillota bacterium | reverse complement strand
AAGAAAAGATAAAGGCAATGTTTGATACTGGTATCACTGTACTATTTGTATCTCATAATATTAAACAGGTAAAAACCATCTGTAACAAGGCAATCCTTCTGGAAAAGGGAACTTTGATCGCTAAGGGAGAGGTTGCAGATATCTGTAAAATATATGAGAAAAAGGTAAAATAAAAAAAGAAGCCAAACATCGCGGAAACCTCAGGTTTTAGGCATAGTTCTAAGTAGTTACAATTTCTAAATTGAAAACGTGAATAAGACTTCTTCGAATATTTTTGATTAATACAATTATGGAGGTAATAAATGAAAAAAGTAATTACTTATGGAACTTTTGATCTGCTTCATGTTGGACACATAAATTTACTTCGTAGAGCGAGAGCGCTTGGCGATTATCTGGTAGTTGTGGCTTCCTCTGATGAATTTAATGCAATTAAGAACAAGAAGGCATACTACCCTTTTGAAGATAGAAAGATTATTCTGGAAGCAATTAAATATGTGGATGAAGTACTCCCGGAATATAATTGGGAACAGAAGATTGATGATGTAGTGAACAATCAGATTGATGTATTTGTTATGGGAGATGACTGGGAAGGAAAGTTTGATTTTCTTAAGGATTACTGTGAGGTTGTCTACTTACCAAGAACAGAAGGAATTTCAACTACTAAAATTAAAACTGACTTAAATCTGAAAAAAGTTGAAAAGTAAGTCATGATACATTTGTAAATGAACTTGCGACAGCTGTCTTGAATTGCAGCATTGTGAGGGAATGGAGCTTTCTATGAAACGACGTATTCGAAAAATAATGAAGTTACCCATTTTGGTAATTTACAGATTGCTTTTACTATGCTGTAAAGTAAATAGAAATATCATTATTTTTGAAAGCAACGTTGGAAGAAATTATTCGGGTAATCCCAGAGCAATTTATGAGTATTTGATTTCCCAAGGGCTGGATAAGGTATTTCGTTGTTATTACATTTTAGAGGATACAACCATTGACCTGCCTGGTAACGTGAAAAAGGTTAAACGAATCAGTCCGCCTTATTTCTATTACTTAGCGAGAGCAGGATTCTGGGTTAGTGATACCCGTATGCCTACATACCTAAGAAAGAAAAAGAATACAATCTATATACAAACCTGGCATGGAACACCATTGAAAAAGCTTGCTTTGGATCTTGAACAGATATCCATGGAGGGTGAAGTAAGTTTAGCTGAGTATAAAAAGAAATTTGCAGAGAATACCGAGACTTGGGATTATCTTGTTTCCCAGAATTCTTATTCCACACATATATTTCGAAGGGCATTTGCCTTTCAGGGTATGATGTTAGAGATTGGATATCCAAGAAATGATGTTTTATTTCGTGACAATCATGCTGCTGCAATTTTAGAATTAAAAATGAAATTGAAGTTGCCCCTGGATAAAAAACTGATACTTTATGCTCCAACTTGGAGAGATAATGAACATCTTGGACATTTAAAATATAAATTCAGTTCTGCGATGGATTATAAGTATCTAAAGGATACCTTGGCAAAGGATTACTGCCTGCTGGTGAAAGCACATTATCTGGTGGGGGAAGAGTCGAACTTAGGGCAATATGATGGTTTTCTACACTATTTTGATGCCTCCTGTGATATAGCAGAGCTATATTTGGTTTCAGACATGTTAATTACGGATTACTCCTCGGTTATGTTCGACTACAGCCTTTTAGATAGACCGATGATATTTTTCACCTACGATTTGGAACAATATAAGGATCATTTACGAGGGTTTTACTTTGACTTCCTTGAAGAAGCTCCAGGTCCAATTGTATTAACCAATGAGGAGTTGGTGAAAGAAATCGGTACCTATAATTATAAATCTTATCAAGCGAAATATGAGGCATTTAAACAGAAGTTCAACCATGCAGATAATGGTAGGGCCTCACAAACAATAGTTGATTTAATTAGAACTCATACTTCGAAGTAATCATGTTAGTTATAGACTTAATCTCTAACGGAAGTATGTAGCACCTGTAACTTAGAGTTACAGGGAATGAGAAAGGCATGGTCATTGATATGAAAGTTATCGGCTATCTCATATTTGCAGGCTTTTTCTATCTCTTTCGCCTATTTTGTTCAGTCAAACCCAAGAAGGTATTTGGAATTATGACTCATGATGGCAGCAGGGATGGTAATGTGGGGGTAATGATGGATTATCTGAAAAAGATGGATCAGGAATATACCTTTCATTATCTGAAGAAAGCAGATAGCAACGCGGTAAAAAAACTTAATATGGTAAAAGGAAAAGTTGGCTTTTTTATTGAGAAACCGTACCAGCTTGCAACAAGTGAGTTTATCCTAATGGATAATACCTTTCTTCCAATGGCTTATCTGAAATTCTCCGATAAAGTGAAAGTAATTCAACTCTGGCATGGAACCGGAACCATTAAACGGTTTGGACAGGATGTGAATACAGGTAGACTAAAAGAGCTGGAGCGAAGAGCAAATAAGAGAATTACACATTTAATTGTTAACAGTGAAGATACGAAAAAGGAATATGCAGGTGCCTTTGGAGTATCAGAGGATAAGGTGTTTATCTATGGGCTGCCCAGGACAGATTTGTTCTTTCGTGAAGAGCTGATGGAAGAGCGAAGAGTAAAGTTCTTTGCACAGTACCCACAGCTTAAGAATAAAAAGCTTGTACTCTATGCCCCGACCTTTCGAGATCAGGAGAAGGATAATCCTAAACTAAAATTAGATGTGGAGCTATTAAGCAAACAGCTTCCGGAAGATTATATCTTATTACTTCGTCTTCACCCCTTTGTTATGGAGGCTTATCAGAAAACGACAAAGAGTTTATCCTCTTTTCCCAATATAGTACCTATGTCAGCTTATGCGGACATTAACACGCTGCTGGTAGTGGCTGACTACTTAATCACAGATTATTCTTCGGTACTATTTGAATTTTGCTTATTGGAAAAACCGATGTTATTTTATGCTTATGATCTTGATGATTTTTCAGACCATGGCAGGGGATTTTACAGAGCATATGGGGATTATGTACCCGGACCAATTGTGGAAGATACGAGCGATGTCTTAGAACTTTTATTGAAGGACAAGTTTGATCTTGATAGAATCAAAAGATTTAAAGGAAAGAATTATAAGTATCTGGATGGAAAAGCAGCAGAGAGAATTTATCAGAAAATATTTCGTAAGGCATTGAGGGAAGATAGTTAAGGGAAAACAGTAAAAAAGACAGTAAGGGAAAATAGTAAGGGAAGATAAATAGGTGGAAACACAGTAGTAATTGGTTGTAACTAGAAAGGCTGAACAGTTGCAATTTAGTATTATAAATACAGCGATAACTTTGGAGGGAACGTTAAGTGGATAATTCGAACTTTAAAATAAGTATTATCATGCCAGTGTATAATGTGGAACGATATCTTAGAGCATGTCTTGAAAGTGTTGTTAATCAAACTTTAGAAGGCGTAGAAATTATCGTAGTCAATGATGGTAGTAAGGATAATAGTATAAGTATTCTGAATGAATATGAAAAAATACATTCGGATCGTATGAAGGTGTTCACAACTGAAAATCACGGGGTAAGCCATGCTAGAAACTATGGTTTAGCTAGGGCTACTGGTGAGTACATTCTGTTTGTGGATAGTGATGACTTCATCGAAAAGGATATGTGTGAAAAGCTATATCACAAAGCCATTAGGGATAACAATGATATTGTTATTTGCGGTCGTTATAATGTCTATGAGCGTGAAAATATCGGTGAATTAAAGAAGAAATCTGCTCCCACCATGCTGATTAATACGAATTTTAAGTTAAGTGAGCAAAAGTATGAGTTAGCGCACATTTCCCCCTTCCCTTGGGACAAACTGTTTCGAAGAAATGTATTACAGGGTTTGCAATTCCCAGAGAATATGCGTTTTGAGGACCTTGTTCTTGTATTCGAGGCTTGTTGTCGTGCCGAAAGCATTGGTGTAGTGGAAGAACCCCTCTACAATTACCGTAGAACAACTCAGGGTGGCTTCTTAAACAGCTTTAGTGAGCAAACCCTTGATATAGTAAAAGCCTTCCGCTTGGTAGTAGACTTTATGAAAGCAAATGGATACATGGAAATCTACCATGATGAGCTTGAGTATATCTGTACCAGACACTTCCTTTATCGTTATGGAGCTTTGTTTGCACGTGGCAACAAAGGAAAACTTGAAGTAAAGCTTTCCATTATAAAAGAGACCCAAGAGTTCTTAGACCAAGAGTTTCCCAATTGGCATAACAACCACTATTTAAAATATTCCTCGGGAGCTTTAAGACCAAGATTAAAGCTGTATACCAATAAGAAAAAGATGATAAGACTGACCAAAACTCGTGAAATAACACCGGATAAGGTTATGAGCTTATTTCTGCGCTTAAGAGATGTGAAGTCCAGATGGGGAAAGAAAATAAAACGCTTTATTAAGAGCAAAGATAGAATGAAAATGATTAAGAAAAAGCTACCTATTGTTAAGATTATGAAACAGGGTGGAAGCGTTTTCTATACCCATATGTATGAAAAACTCTCAGTTCGTCCAAATGATATTTTATTTGAATCCAAGCACGGTGAAGATATTGCAGGTAATATCTTTGCACTTATCAGAGAGTTGCATAAGGAAGAATATAAGGATTACAATATTCTTCTTGCAATGAGCAGAAAATACAGAAAACAATATCGCAAACTTTTAGAAACCTACAGCCTAACCAACATAACGATGATTAGTATTCGGTCCAGAGATTATGCCAGAGCCCTAGCCAGTGCAAAATATCTGGTTACAGATACCAGCTTCCCTCCTTACTTTATTAAAAAGCAGGACCAAGTGTATTTAAATACCTGGCATGGTACCCCGCTTAAGGCAATGGGTAGAATTGTGCCTAATCGTGAATTTGGTTTAGGAAATGTTCAGAGAAACTTCCTGATTGCAGACTATTTATTATACCAGAATGACTTCTCAAAGGAAGCTTTCATGACGGACTATATGATTAAAGATATCTATCCAGGAACTGCGTTGGTTAGTGGATACCCAAGAAACTCCATCTTCCTTCACAAGAATAGATATGAGGAAATCCGTACTGAATTAGAAATAGAAGACAAGCAGGTTATCATTTACATGCCAACCTGGAGAGGAATGCTTCATCAAAAGGATACGGCAAAGCAGCTTGAAATGTTAGGTGTTTTCTTCGATCTAATTGACAATAAGCTTACTGATGATCAGGTCTTCTATGTTAAGCTTCATCCATTTGTAAAAAATCAGATGAAGTATAGCAGTTATCAGAGAATTAAAGAGTTCCCTGCCGGCTATGAAACCTATGACTTCTTAAATGCCAGTGATGTACTCGTTACGGATTACTCCAGTATTATGTTCGATTATGCTGTTACCCAGCGTAAAATTGTCTTATTTACCTATGATAGGGAAGAATATAAGAACGGTCGAGGATTATATCTTGATTTAGATACTTTAGAGCTTCCAAAGGCGGATACTGTGGATCAATTAATTGAAGAATTACGTGCTGAACATAAGGGCTATCCTAAGTTCTTTAAGCAGTTCTGTTCCTTTGATTCTATTGATACACCGAACCAAATCATTCAGACTCTGTTACATGGTAAATTAGATCATAAAAATCATTTCAAGGCAGTTAAAGTGCAGCCTGATAAAAGAGAGAAAGTCCTTATATTTATCAGAGGCGTGAAGAATGACCATTATACCAGAGCGTTAATTGATGAAATAAACTCCATGGACTTAAATCGTTATGATGTGTATGTATGTATGAAGGCTTCCAAAGCAAAGAAGTCCTCTCATATGCTTTCACTGCTTAAAAAAGAAGTAAATTATATTCCGATTACTTATCAAGTGAATTACACAAGAATGGATTACATTTTAAGCAAGCTTCAATTGAAATTCAAAATTAAGACACGTTTAACCAATAGCCGTATTGATAAGATTATGAGCCGTGAAATAGATAAGCATTTTGCTGGTATTCATTTCGACTATGTAATACATCACTCCATGTTAGATAGAATGGTCGGACATATGTGCTGCTTACTTGGTAAAACGACAGTTTATAACTTTAAGTATTTTAATTTAAGTGACTTTAAGGCAGGACGCGGTTATCGCAGACAGGTGAAATATTTTATTAAACGTTTCCCTGCATATTCCTATGTGGTTGTAACCAAGGAATTCGAATTGCTTCGTAAGAAGGCTGATAACGTTATTTATAACCAGGAACATGTATTTCCATTTTCAACTATTTTAACGGAGGTGACACAGAATGAAGGTCGGAGTAATCACATTTCATAATGCGAATAACTATGGAGCAATGTTGCAGACATGGGCGTTGCAGAAGGTCTTAAAGAATTATGGAGTGGATGCAGGTGTCATTCATTATCACCCAAGGGTTATCGATAGACTTTATGATCCACTAGGCAATGCAAAAGGTGTAAGACGGTATTTAAAAAAATTAAATTTATACATTATTAATCGCAAGAGTCTGACCAGGTATAATAAATTCATTAAGTTCTCAAGAAAAAATTTAAATCTCATTGGTGATTTTAGAAGTTATACAGAAATAGAGCCAGCAAATCTGAACCTTGATGCCTATATCGTTGGTAGTGATCAGGTTTGGAATCCACATCATATCGGTGGCTTTAATCCGGCGTATTTTCTTAACTTTGTTGAACCCGGTAAAAAGAAGATTTCTTATGCGGCTAGCGTAGGAAGTGACTATATTTTACCTAAGTTTAAAGAGAATATCAGTAATGCATTATCTACATTTACTGCAATTTCTGTAAGAGAAAGTACAATTCAGCCTGCAATACAGGAGCTGACAACCTTGCCTGTAAATGTGGTATTAGATCCTACCATGCTTTTAGAGAAAAAGGATTATGAAGAGATTAAAGTTAAAAGCCAAATCAAAGAGCCATATATATTGGTTTATATGATGGAGAAAAATCCACAAGTAATCTCCCTTGCCAATAAAATCTCTATTGCGCTTGGATTACCAACGATACAAAGAAGACCCACCAAGGGCCTTACCAATCAGCTTCCACCTTACTATACAGAAGATACAGGTGAATTTCTCGGTTTAATTGAAGGAGCAGAGCTTGTTATTACGAATTCCTTCCATGCATCCGTATTTTCCATCCTCTATGAAAAACCGTTCGTATCTATGTTACACTCCGATACAGGTAGTAGAACGAGTGACCTTTTGAAACAACTTGGACTTGAGTCACATCTACTTTATAGTATTAAAGAGTTCAAGGAATTTTCAATGTTTAAGATTGAGGAACCGGAAAAGGTTCGCGAAAGACTTAATCTACTAAAGCAATCCTCTTTAAAATTCCTTGAGGAAAGCTTAGAACTATCAAAGTAAGAGGTTAAGTTTAGCAAAGCAGTTACATCATTAAACTTAACAACTTACTCACTTAGACTGATAGCTTTTTGGTAGATACCGGAAGGTTATCAGTCATAAAATTTTTATGAAAGTGAGGACAAAGATGTTCTTCCAAAAATGGTTTTCAAAAAAAACACCAGTAGCAGTACAAAAGACAAATCTTCAAAAGAAGACGAACTTACCAGAGAATGGTTGCTTATTAATTACAAATAAGAACCCTATACTAAAAATTACAATTACTGCAGAGGAAGAAGCACAAGAAAACTTTATTGTTAAGGTAAATGGCAAGAATCTCTATAATGGGACCTTTGAAAAAGGATATTTAAAAGATGGTTCGACGAATCTATATAACAAAGGGTCAAAAATACATCGCACAACAAAGTGGTTTCCTGTGCTTCCTGGTCAAGGTCAGAGTTTAGTTTTAAGCGGAACAGCACATAATCGATCTACCTGGCAGTTCAAGACCAAGGATGAGACAATCATTACCGATGTAGGTATTTCACAAAAGTATAATGTTATTACTGACGTTATGCAGGATAAAACGGTATCAAAGGTAGATATACCGGAGAATGCGGAATATGCAAGAGTCTTCTATGCTAATGTAGAGGATAATATACTGGATAACCGACTTCAGATAGAGTATGGAAAGATATTAACAAACTATGTACCATATCAAGAAAATAAAATTACATTACCACGTCTTCGAAAAGGAGCAATCATATCATATAAAAATGGGGTATGGAGCCTTCAGGAAACAAGTGATTCGGTAGGGTCCTTACTAGAGGGTGTCATATTATCTGTGGGGGATACAATCACAGTTGATCCAAGAATCGGCACCATTGAAGAAGAAATCCAAACCCCAAGTAAAGAGATTATCTATACAGGGTCTTATGGGGTTAGATGGAGCAGGAATGATAGTAATCCGGTATGTGAACGTATAGGAGATGCGAAAGGTCTTACCTTTAATGCCCTGCACAATGGTGTTGACTTAACTCCTTATGAAAATAGTTTTGATAGAATCTATCCCTGGTCCGATCTTAAGGTTTGTGCAGTTAAGATTGATAAGAGTGGAAAACGTCAGATTAAGTATAGCGATGATCCTGACTTTAACAGAGACGGCAGTGATGGCAATGTTATGGTTGAGATTCCAAAGTTTTATAGTAAAAGAGAGATAATTGATGACTTCGAATATTTGTGGATCAGTGCAACAGAGCAGGAAGGTTATATCCTAGATCCTTCCTTCCAGACTGATAAAGGGATTATTGATAAAATTTACATCGGTGCATATCACTCTAGAATGATTAATAAGAAAATTGAGAGTGTTAGCAATTCATTTCCATTGATCAAAAAGTCTTTAAAGGATTTGCAGGAAATGGCAGCACGTACCAATGGAATTATGCAGTGTGATCTGTTAGCAATCCTTACCATACAACGTCTCTATCTGGTGGAGACAGCAGTTTTAGATTCTCAAGCCATCTTTGCAGGAGAAGTACATTTACCATATTTATTAAAGGATAAATCCTGTTCCTTCTATGCTGCAAAATCAGAAGAGGCTACGAATCAAATTGTTATCACTGATTCTAAGGTAACAAGAAGATTTTGTGTAGGTGATGCAGTTTCCATTTTAAGAAGCTGGGAAGAATATAGAAATCAGCCAGATACCTTCCAAAGAGAGATTACGTCCATCAAAGAAGGTGAAAAAGGAACTTTAGTAGTAACCTTTACAGGAAAGCCAATGGATATTGTAGAGCGGGAAACAGGCTTAACCTGTCTTCCTTGTAAGAATGGCTTAACCGACCATATTGACTATAGCTCTGCCTCGGTTGGTACCTTAAGTGGGCATGTATCCTTTAAATACCGTGGTGTTGAAAACCTCTGGGGTAATGTATCTATTTTATTAGAGAATGCCTATGTACAGGATTCACAGCTTTATGTGATATATCCCACAGGTGATACACATAAGATTAATTATCCAATCCCTGTTCAAAAGGTGGAATTATCACCACAGAAATTTGGCGAACCCACCAATATGGTTGTAAAACAGATGGGCTTTGACAAAGATTATCCATTAATGATGTTCCCTTCTGAAATTGGCGGTGGAGCGTCTACCTCCAGTTATTATTGTGATTCCTGGTATAACCTCGCAGAAGAAGGAACCGTCTATATTTTAACCTACGGTGGAGCCTGGGACAATAAAGCCTATGCAGGTGTGTTTAACTTTAGAGCAAGCTTTACCGATACCAAGCGAATAGCATTTAACGGATCTAGGATTATGATTCGCTAAAATCAGATGAATTTTATATAGCTATAGGTTACGAAAGAAAGAAAGGATATTACCTTCCCCCACACACAGATTGACAGACATCTTGTCGATTTTGTATGCCAGTACCAAACATAAATGTTTGCTCCTTGTCCTACAAAATCAACAAGCTGTCTGTCAAACAGTGCATTTGGGGAAGGTAATATCCTTTCTTTCTTTGCTGAAGTCATTGATAAAAAGCAGAATAAAAGCTTTGTATTGATTTTATCGAAGCATTTGGGAAAGAGGACGTTCATTTTCGCCTTACATGAGAAAATTATAATTACTACAGCTACGAGAGGCATAATGTAAAATAGATTTAACCGGGTTTCTAGACATTCTGCTTTTCGTAAATTTTTGTTTTAAAGAAGTTATGGTAAAATTATGATAATTAATGTACTATTTGTTTATGCAGTAAGTAAGAATTTATAAATAGTATGTAGTTAATATATTATTTAACAGGAGGTAGTAGCTTGGTCAAATTAAGGAGAAAAATTCATTTTTGTAATTAATTCGATTGTAGAAAGGATTATTTAAATGAATATTGAATTTAAAAATAATTTTATCCCTTGCCTGGAGGACTTACTTTATCTTTACAACAATGTAGGATGGAGCAATTACACGAAGAATCCGGATATGCTTAGAAAGGCATATGAGAATTCCCTGAATGTTATAACAGCTTGGGAGGAAGATAAGCTAATTGGGGTTATACGTGTGGTTGGAGATGGATATTCTATTATTTACATACAGGACATTATTGTTCTGGGAGAATATCAGCATAGAGGGATTGGAGCTAAGCTTATGACGGAAGTGATGAATAAGTATATCCATGTCTACCAGAAGGTACTATTGACCGAGAATGAACTCAAGACGAGAGCTTTCTATGAAAAGATGGGATTTGCTGCAAGTGATAAATATGGGTGCATATCCTTTGTAAAATTCAATATGTAAAAATAGATTATAATGTAACATCTGAGCAAAATATAACTTAAGAAGAATTCCAAGAAATATCCCAAGCACATATTAATTCAGGAAGTCTATTTCTTTGGAAAGATGATAACGGAATTGCTTTGGCGATGTGCGGTATTGAGTTAAGCGAAGATATTGGTAAGTTAAATTGGTGTACACAACACCAACAACGCGGATGTTTATGTACAATTACAAGAAAATAATTAAAATGTCATAGAAATAAATAAGCGTATATAATCGTTTTGGACTGTAGAGAAGCCCAATTGGTTATATACGCTTTTATCTCTGTTATTTTATATTTAGTAATCGTTATTGAACACGTATACTCTCAATGTAATCGGAGTATTCCTGCACTGTAGCACTTGGTACATAGTCTTTAACATCATACAGGTATTCGTGTAATTTGGTTACATTGGCTGCCAAATCTATCGGGAATACGAGGGATACCTTTTGATAGGTATGAGCATCCTTTTCAAAAGGAAAACCTTCCTGACCAACGATGTCATAGGAGAAAATATCCTTGGCAAGGCTTAGTAGCTCTGTACTGCTAAGGTTTGTTGCTACCTGTGGGAACATTTCGTCAATAATATCATTAATTGTTCCAATGGAAGCGGATTTTGCTTTATCGAATATCTTTTGAACCACAATTCGCTGACGCTCTGCGCGTTTGAAATCTCCACCTGCGGTATATCGAATTCTTGCATAAGCAGTTGCCTGGGTTCCATTCACCTCTTGGGTTCCCGCAGAAGTAATCTTTTCTGAATTTGTACCATTTATTTTATTTAAGGATTTAATATAACCATTCAAATACTTTAGTTCGTTCTCTTCAATATCTAAGGTTATTCCACCTAATAAATCCACAACATTTACGACAGCTTGAAAGTTAACTGTTACATATTCACGGGCATCTAAGTCAAAGTTCTTATTTATAGTAGTTAATGCCAGCGAATATCCGCCGTTAAAGTATGCGGCATTAATTTTTTTATAACCGATGTCTGGTATATTAACATAAGTGTCGCGATAGACAGATGCAAGTTTTATATCTTTCGTCTTGTTGTTGATGCTGGCAATCATTATAGTATCGCTACGGGTAC
>JAFACO010000241.1 GCA_023425485.1 Bacillota bacterium | reverse complement strand
ATCCGATGGAGAATGTAAGAAGCGGAATTTTTTAGATCGTTGATCTCGTTTCTTATAGGTGTTGATTCTTTTTCAAGCTGAATACTAATGTTTTCATATAAATTACTATTCTCCAATTTTACAACTTTTGTGAATTCAGCTGCGTTTTTTAGGGGCTGAAGGATTTCATCCCGTTCCAATTTCATCTCTGCCAATTGAGCATCAAGCTTATCAGAAATAACCGACAACTCCGCTGAACCGCCAATAACACCCAGTGCACGTTGGAGATTGGTAGATATATTTAGTAATTCCGGAACGACATCCAGTGAATCGCGGATACTACTAAGAGTATTTGAGTAATCATCAATGTTTTTGATATGAGGCTCTAGCGCATCAACAGCTTTTGCTATAGATCTTCCGGAATCAGATAGTTTTTGTTGTAGCTCCGTAATAAATCCGGTTAATTTTTCGGCTAACGCGGTCAAGTCGTCACCAACGTCAAAAGACTCTTCTTGCATTGATTTCAGTTGATATGCGCTTTTCTGCATTCTTTCATTCGCATTGTTCATATCCAGCTGAATTTTTGCTTCCTGCTCTTGAACAGTTTTTAACATAAGCTGAATTTTATTATAGGACTCAATATGTACATTAAGCGCAGTGCCCAGTTCATCCACAACTGTGGTGTATTCAGCTAATGTCCGGATGCTTTTTTCTAGTTCGACGTTCATTGCTTCACCTCATTTGTCAAACGTTCGTGCAAATCCATTAGCTTCAGCCATGTATTATCGGCTGCGGCATTTAAAAGAACTGAAATCATTTTATCTCCACCTTTATATTTTATTAATTGGTCCATTAAAGCATAAAGAGATTCATAAGACAGTGGTCTGCCATTATAGAGCATCAGATTTATTTTTTCGCACAGACCCGAGATCTCCTCATTATCTGTAGAATTTTTAATGATATCGAGCAAGGTTTTATCCTGATTATCAAAATAATATTCCATAGCTTGTTTATCTCGGCGTTTTTGGAGTAATGATTTTGTTGTACAACGCTTTATGCAATATTCGTAATCCTTTACTGCCGACCTTTTATATTGCCTGATAGCACGTTCATAATCTTCATTTTTTTCGGAGCGGGCTGCACTATGATACCAGCTTTCATCGGCATTTGCCTCGTCAAGCAAAAATAATCGTTCATCATCAAACTCTTCAATACGTTCGCCATATGACTCAAGCCAAACTGCCATTTCATCCGGAATGTTCTCTTCAATAAAGCAAAGATACTCCTGAGCCCGTGTTACTCCTACATATAACGTATTGAAGAAATATCGGTATTTAACGTTTCTCCTGATGTCTTTATCAGAAAAAATATCCTGCCATGCGCTTGAATAAGCGGAAGCCATATTAAAGCATAGTATGTATTTTCGTTCTAATCCTTTAATCTCCTGAATGGTATAGATAACACCATTATAATCCCCGCTCAGTAAATCTCTTAATCTTTCGACTGTTTCTTCATCTTGAACGACAATTCCGGCATAAGCGAGTTCATTGATTCGGTTAACTATTCTTTTTATGTTTTCAGGACTTGGGTTTAGGATCATTGGCTTCCATCCTTCAACGACAGATTCCTCGGAGACTTCAGAAAGAAGGCTGCGGCTGCCGATCCTTTTTTTACGCAAAGCGGACATGTCGTTTGAGAAATCGACAATCTTATCCTGACTACGAAAGTTCTTCTTTAACGATTTAGTATCGACCCGCTGCTTGTATTTGAGATAATATAACTTTCTGATACGCTCTTCCGAAAAATAAGTAGGATTTATTACTTGGTGTATATCACCAGCATACATCATTGCCGAAGCATTGCCGCTCATATTAATCAGTGCGTAAATTTGCATCTCAGTCAAATCCTGCACTTCATCTGTCACAATGAAATCATAAGATAGCCTATCTTGTGATACAAGATAGCCTCTAGCTAAATCGTTATCATCATAATAATGGCTATCTTGCAACCAGGCATCGTATTGCTCGCAAATATCAAATATTTGCCGTCTTTCTTCTTCCGAATAAACACTGTATTCCTCATTTAATAACAAGTATTCTTCAAGAGACAACATGCGCTTTTCTCCGTCAAATATTTCAAAATGCATGTCTACGGTTTTTGCGGCAGAGAGAATTTCTTCTTTTTCTTTATTGGACATTGTTTCTTTGTCAGTCAGTAAAAGTTCGGCCTTATGAAAAACCGTTTCGGAATCATTTGTCTTTCTGTATTTCTTCTGCATGGTATCTGTATTTATGATCAGCCCATGTTTTAATAAAAAGCGTATACCGTTATCGTTTAACTTGCTGTTTAGAATAGGTTTGTTCCACGCCCATGATTCATCAAGATGTCCTTTTAATATACCTCGTATCTCGGACCATAAGTCAAAGTTTGTAATACCTGATATCTGAAGCCGCCTTAATCTCTGCTTTCTATTGATATCCGTGCAAAAAACGTTTTCAAAATCCGAATACTTTACAAACCGAGTTTGGCGGTAGCCCAACTTCTTTATCAGTAATTGATTGATATCTGCAAAAGACACACCCCCTTCTTTTTCGAGATTCATCCCCCCAGTCGTACATATATTACTAAATAAGTCTTTCGCTTTATTGTTAAGATTAGCAGACAAAGACATATAGAGACCGCTTGTTTGACTGGAGTATGCCAGCTGTTGAAACAATATGTGAAGGCTTAATATAGTTTTTCCGCTTCCTGCGCAGCCGTAAAGAATCATTGGAAGCGATCTCTGTTCTAAAATTGCATACTGTTCACGATTTAACAGTACATCATAATTGTCATTATCTGAAGAGAGATAATCCTTTAGCTGGTCTATATTTACAATATTGCTGACCATTGTATGAAGATAGCGATCTGCATCTTCCGTTGTTGTTTCATCAGTAAAGTGGAAATCGTTTAGATACTCTTTCTTTACTTGTATCTTTTCAGCGGTGACCATGTTCAGATCAATCCTTACCGCAATCGTTCCCTGCTCATCATGGACTGTGTATCTGAGTAAAACAATAGAATTGGGAGCATGTTCCCTCAAATGTGGGACATCATTTGTATGAGTATAAATAATACGGTCTGATTTATTTGCTCGAAACTTATAAATACTTTTTGCGCCTCGCATTTGCTTCCCATCATTTTTTTCAAGAAATGCTTTTGCCAAACCTGACTCCAAAGCCTCGGCAAGTTCGGCAATCTTTTTTTGACAACTTTCCCGCCATCCTTTGGGGACGGTTTTTCGAAAATGTTTATCAATTAGTAGATTCATTATCC
>JAFACO010000174.1 GCA_023425485.1 Bacillota bacterium | reverse complement strand
GACATATCTTAATGAAAAATCTATTGTAGTATCCGTTAGGATACTTTTGAGTCTCATGTGAAGACTCAAGTTTTTTAGAATTTTCAGGGTTGTTTCACTGTTCAATTATCAAGGTTCCTGTTCGACTTTGCTCTTATGCGAGTCATTCTCGTTCGCGCCGTCAACTTTTTTAGTTTATCACATCTGATTTATTATGTCAACCACTTTTTTAAGAAATTACATTTTTAGTGGTTATTCATCAGCGGTGAAACTTATTCTACCTTCATACACATAAAATGTCAAGATATAAATTACATTTTATTTGTATGAATAAAGTATTTGTTCTATTGGCACTTTCGCGCCTAATCTGATTGCACAACAATAAGCACCATTCCTCGAGGTTCGCACCTAAAACGACTATGCTCGTTTAAGCGTCGCGTTTTATGTAATAGAATCCAACTGATCACATAAAAAGAGGAAGCATATAACTCCCTCCTCTGAAAATCGACCATTCATATTATTTAATTCAAAACTGTACAAATATGTGATTTACTGATATGTAAGTATAAATAGTTGTTATATAAATTTAATTTCCATCATCTATTTCATCTGCATCGTCTTCCATATTATCATAATCGATATTCAAATTATGGAGTGCTCTTCTTTTTCTTCTTGCTTCTTCGGATGCCTGCATAATAAAATCTTTAATCTCACTTGAATGTCTAATTGTAAAAAGCACTAACATTGGATGCGTAGTATCACCAGTATAGCAGGTGATGGTTCCTAGCTTAAACATTCTCTCCATAAGAGTTCTCGTTAGTCTAACATCCTGAATCTTATACATTAAGGCATCATCTTCTGTTATACTTAAAAATCCAGAGGTAATTGTTACCTTTTCCTCTGTAATGTTGTACTTTGTAAAACTTAGTGGTAATCCAAAAAATTTCACTCTCTTTTTTTCAACGAACCCCATCTCGCACTCCCCTATATTATTTTAATTTGTAACTTTTCTGAACCAAGCAGAATATTAAAACAATTATCCATGAAAGCTTGCTTTCTAAAGATATTTTTTTAATATAAAATAAAACGACAAGTCGTTTCACCTGTATGTATTACTGTTTAGCGAGAGCCAAAAAGTGAGTAACCACAGGCTTTTGAGTTTAGTTCTGAATAGTTATTTTAATTTTATATTTACCGTCTTATCTGCCTTTTCTGCCTTTAAATTAATATTAGAAATACCAGCATCTTTAGATACTTCAAATATCAATAACACAGATTTGCTATTACCAGATCCTAAGTCTAAATCTATATATTGAAGATCATTTTTTAAAAGGGTCAGTAATGGTTTATATACAGTCCCTGTATTCACATCTAGTTTATAAGTGATACCAGATTTTATCAAGTTAATATTTTCAGTTTCTTTTAAAGTATTTTTTATATTAAAAGTCGCAACAAGCAATTGGTACCCTTGTCTCGGTGACAAAGAAAAGTCAGCATTTTCAGTATTTTCAGGATAAGAATCTACGAGTTTATAACTCTTATATTGAACTGAAAATCCCTTTACTCCAACTACCTGTGTTAGAGAACTTTCTTCTTGGGATGAATTTGCAGGTTCTTCCTCATTTACTAAATCGGAATCATGATTCTCATTATCTGCCTCTGTTCCATCTGTTACAATCCACTCAGTATCATCTTCAGGGAGTATTAAATCCTGTTTGTAACTATATTCACTTTTAAGAAGAACACTAGCCATATATTCAGCAATGGAATCTTCCCGCCCCTCTTTTACACTATAATCCTGAATGCAACCAGTTAACGAAATTGATAAAAGCATCACGAACAAAATTTTGAGATATTTTAGGCTCTTCATATCGTTTTAGATACCTCCATTCTAATCTTATGTAATATATATTAAAAATAATAGTACCAATAATATATCACTTTTTGTTATATTCAGCAACAAGAATTACGTGATTTGACAATATAACAACAAAGCTGTTGAACAATGGCATTAATTATGCCTTATTGTGCAACAGCCCTTATTACTCTATACTGATTTTGTATCTAGTTCAAACCAAAACTCAACGCCAAATGGATAATTATTTACGCCGCATTCTCTGTTATGCGAATTCATTATTGCTTTAACAATAGATAAACCAATACCATTTCCACCATACTCTCTGGTTCTGGCTTTATCTACCTTATAAAATTTAATCCATAACTTTTGTAGTTCTTCTTCAGGAATTGGATCACCAGAATTAATCACAGCTACTCTGACATTGTCATTCCCCGGTATCAATTTAATTTCAATAATTTTATCACCCTTAACGTGATTAAGTGCATTACTTACATAATTCATGACAACCTGTTCTATTAAATATTCATCAGCCCAAACATAAATCGGGTCAACTTGATGAAAGAAAAGCTGTACTTCCTTTTGCTTAAATAATATGTCAGTAGAATTTAGTACAGAGCGGATTAAAGCAGTAATATCAAAATAATCAAAATTCACTTGGTTACTACCGAATTCTAACTCATTTAGACTTAGCAGTCTTTTCACCATCTGATTCATTTTACTTGCTTCATCCATAATTACTTCACAGTAATAATCACGGCTCTCTTCATCATCATGAATCACTTCTTTTAATCCTTCAGCATAACCTTGTATCAATGAAATTGGAGTCTTCAATTCATGTGATACATTGGAGAGAAACTCTTTTCGCATTTCATCTATTTCAATTTTTTGTTGAATATCTGTTTTAAGTTCATTATTTGCCTGCTTTAATTCAGAAATCGTAGTTTGAAGTTTATCCGATAAGGAATTAATACTCCTGCCCAACTCACCAATTTCATCTTTTGCGTTTTCATCGTATTTTGCATTAAAGTCTAAATCCGTCATTTTCTTTGCAATTCCAGATAGTTTTAATATTGGATGCGTAAACTGTTTTGTTATAAAAAACATCGCCAAAGTTCCTATCATCATTACAACTAAACCAACATAAAAAAGGAAAGTATTAGCAATGTCCGAACTTTCTTCAATACTTTTTAGATTATAACGAACAAACACCACAGAATTTACTTTTCCCTGATCTGCTCGGTTATTATATGGATTCATGTTAGGATTTAAATCATTTTCATTCGAGTTAATAGAATCCTCATCGGAATTCTGCTTAGCATCGTCAGTTTGCTGATCCTTTTGGCTGTCAGTTGAACCATCATTATTATCATTATCTGGAATTATATCGTTAATAACGGGATTTCTAAAGTAACCGATCAAGTCAATGAAACTAGAGTCCAATTGAGTGTCATAAACAGTAAAGACATCATAATCAAATGTGTCCTCAAGAATTTTTATATCTTGCATGCTAGGATTTATCCCCTTAAACATGTATCCTTGAAAACGGTTAAATAAATACATTCTCTCCCTTATGCCTAAATTTTCACTATCTGGATAAATCATGGCATAATTGTCGTTAATTACATTAACCTCTATGTTATACTTTGCTTCCAGTTGTTCCATTCGCTCCGTATCACGTTGGGTAAGGTAACCTCTAGAGGTACTTTTTTCATATATTTTAACAATTTGCTCATAAACATTAGCCAAGGTGTCAATCTTATTCTTCACATAATAATCCATTAAAAAGCTTTTATTGATACTCCAGGTAATAAAAATAATCAACACAACCATTAGGGTTAAGGTAAAGGTTATTTTAAATCGGATGGAATGTTTCATTCATCCACCTCAAATTTATATCCTAACCCCCATATTGTTTTTATATAATCACCTTTGTCGCCCATTTTACTTCTCAGCTTTTTTACATGCGTATCTATCGTTCGTGCATCACCAAAGTAATCATAATTCCAAACATTATTAAGGATTTTTTCTCTAGTAAGTGCTACACCTTGATTTGTTATAAAATAGGTAAGTAATTCAAATTCCTTATAACTTAACTCTACTTCTTCACCGTTTATCTTAACCTGATGAGCAGATTTATCTAATACTATGCCGCCGATATCAATTGTGCCTTCCTCGTTAACTGTGGTTCTTCGAAGCACAGCTTCAACTCTTGCGACAAGAATTTTAGGACTAAAAGGCTTTGATATATACTCATCTACTCCGAGCTCAAAACCAAGTAACTCATCTTTCTCATCACTTTTCGCAGTCAGCATTATAATCGGCACTTTGGAATATTGTCGAATTTCTCTGCAAACCTGCCACCCATCCATCTTAGGCATCATAACATCTAATATGATAAGCGCTATATCTTTTTTAGCGAAAAATAAATCAATCGCCTGTTCCCCATTTTCCGCTTCTATCACCTCAAAGTTTTTTCGCACCAAAAAGTCTTTTACAAGCTTTCTCATCCTACTTTCATCATCTACTACCAGTATTTTCAGCTTATCCATTCGGCACCTCCAGTATATTTAAGTACTTCTTAAGCAAGATTATAACAGTGATTTTTGATGAAATTGTGAATTTATCAGTGTATATATAAAACTAATTACTATTTTTTTCAGAAGGATACACAACTTGCCACGTATTACGAAGACCATCCATTAACTTCATAATGTCTAAAGTATCCTTTAAGGGTACAACATCACTTTCCAATTTTCCTTGTTTAAGACACTGATTCACCTCTGCTGCCTCGTATTCATATCCGTTACAATCAAAAGGTATTTCACAGGCTTCAAGCAGGTTACCGTTAAGATCAAAAAGATTAGCACTCTGCGCCGCCCAAAAATATGGTACGACAATTTTACCTTTATCTCCAACAATCACTGCATCCGTACCGCAGTTTACTGTAATTGCCGAACTAAGATTCGCTATTACTCCCTCGTCCTTATATTTCATCGCTATTACATTAATTTCATCAATTGCACTTTTTCCCAAATGAGCTGTACTTACTACTTCATCAGGTAATTTGCCCATTAAATAGATTGCGTATGTAACTGGATAAACACCAACATCTAAGAGAGCTCCACCTCCAAGTCCTGGATTAAAAAGACGACTATTTATATTAAATTCAGCTTGATATCCAAATGCTACATTAATATATCGTAAATTTCCAGTCTTCTTTTCCAAGATCCATTGCTTTACCTGTTTTGCAACTGGCTGAAACTTAGTCCACATTGCCTCCATTAAAAATACGTTATGTTCCTTTGCTAAATCAATTAAATACTGAGTATCTACTTGATTAAGAGTAAATGATTTTTCACAAAGTACCGACTTTCCATTCTTAATACAAAGTGCGGCATTCTCTTTATGTTCGGGATGTGGTGTCCCTATATAGATTACGTCTATTTCTGGATCTTTCACTAACTCTTCATAGCTTCCATAAGCTTTTGTAATGGAAAAACGTTTTGCAAATTCCTCTGCTCTACCCAAATCTCGGGATGCAATTGCCGCTAATTCTGTATCTGCCATATAATTCAATGCCTCGGCAAATTTAGAAGATATGCCGCCCGCTCCAATAATCCCCCACCGTATTTTATTCAAAATAGCATCCTCCTTTAAATACAACTATTATATAATTCTGAAAAAATAAAATATATAAATAAATCTAATACACAGGAAATACAGTCTTGCCTAACTCCATCAAGATAATTGTATTTGCTGTGTATGCATTTGTAAAGTCTATTTATAGTTATCTATCCTATGTGGTTGTTGCTCCCACTTCTATCGGTATCAAATTGTATTGGTAGTAATCCTCTAAAACAACAAATCCCACCTTTTCATATGCCCTGCTAGATAGTGGATTTTTCTTATCAACAAAAAGCGTGCAAAATTCATAACCTTGATCTAACAACTCTCTGCTCATATAATACAGATTAGCAGCTGCATAACCTTTGCCTCTTTGCTCCTCCGGGGTATACACATATGTGATAGCCATTCCGTGTATCAGCTTTCTAGCTGCAATTGCCATGGAAACCACTTGTAAATAATCATTTTCATAAAGATAAACCCTGTTTTCATCAATGTATTTGGTTACCTTCTTCAAGGCGGCCTCATAATCAAGTTCACAGGCTAAGGCTTCAATTTTATATTCAATCATCCAATCTGCTAATAATTTTGCATCTTCCGGTTTCGCAATTCTCTGTCTTCCCTCAATTGGTTTTAAATCATTTACCGCTCTTACTTCCATAATATCTAATCCAAGCATTGCTTGATAGGAAAATTCCATATGATTTTTATACTCTTCAATAAAACTTAGACACAAATCACTTCTTGCCTCTAATATTTGAACCAATCGATTGCTTTTCGCCATATGTTCCGCCAAAAAAATGGATGCTTTATTGGACAGTTCTTGATTTACTGAAAAGATAATTAGATTTTGCTCGTTTAAGAAGCAATATATCAGCAATACTTTGTCTTCTTGCAGTACCGCGCCGAAACTTCCTTCTTCGACTATGTTATCATTGCGATACTGAAAAGCGTTATATAGAATCATTTGTCCGGCTGCCTCTCTTTCCAGCAACGCCGCTTCATAATCTTCAAGAAATTTATGAGCTCTGTCATATTCTTTAATAATCATTCAATATCCTCCTTCTAACTCTATTTACAGTAAGGCATTTTACCCTTCTTATAGTCTGGTGATACTCCCATCTTTGTTCCTTCATATTACTCCTAACACAACCCACTGTCTACTACTTCCTTATTTTAATCCATAATTTTCTTTTTTATCTATTTATAATTTTCCCACTATTATAAGTTTTAAACCTAGGACAAAGTGTCAGTTTACTGACACTTTGAACAAAAGTGTGCTATGCACACTCTCGCGCTCAAACATTTTTAAAGCACACCTTTTGTTCCGCGCGCGTAGCTGCGCATCATTAGCCCAAAGGGCTTTTAATATCATAGGAAATTCTGTGGAATTTCCTATGATATTAAAAAGGACTGTCCGAAGACAGTCCCATTTTTTTAATACTTTATTTTTTATTCTTATTTTTGTTTGCAACGGTTACAGCTCCGCCAATTACTACTGCAGCACCAGCAACAATTAATATCATCATAGGAGTTGACATAGCATCAGCATCTTTTGAATCTGCAGAAGTAGTTTTTACTACATCAGATTCATTTGTTACTGAATTATCAGAAGTAATAGTCATTATACCATCTTCTTCTACGCCCTTATAAACCTTTTCTTCATTTCCATCACTTGTTGCCTCATCTGGAGCAATGCCTGAATTTGCAATTCCATCTCCATATGGAATTGGATCTACTAACGGATCAGCTGCACCAGTTGAGCCATCCTCACCTGAACCTTCAACCGTAGGTAAACCAGACGCATACATGATACTGTCATCAAATTCCACTACCTTAACTTGATCCTTGCCAACCAGCTCATAGATAAAATCTGCCTTTTCATCTGAATATGTGGCAATACCAATCTCAATATAGTCCCCTGTGACACCGGTATAATTTACAAATATGTCTTTTGCTTCTAAGTCACTTGCATTAGTTTTGAATAATATCGCATCAATTTCAGCCTGCTTGTCATAAAGCGCTTGCAATTCTGGAGTTACCTCTTCTGTTCCAACACTTGATGGTGAACTCACTGCCATTGCATATGCTGATCCGGTATATAAAGTAGATATAAATAAGCCTAATAATACTGCTTTCATTAAATGTTTTTTTATCATATAAATTCCTCCTAATATTTATGTTTTACTATAATTAATAATATTCTCGTCTTCTCGTTTCCCTTATCTTGAGTCTGTCATAGCTGGCGCGCCATGCCGCATTTACTTTAATTTAATGTAAGATTTATTCTTCATTATCATCGTTACAAACATTAGACGTATTACTATGTAAAAGGGTTCCCCTTAATTTATTGGTAATATTAACCATAATAAAATGTAAAATTACGCATGAGTACAGCTTTTTGTAATTACTTCTTCTGCGGTCTTTGTTTTTTTACATATATCTCCTGTTATGTTCGGCATAAAATCATTCATCGCTTTTATACTAATTAATAGACAATTAATTTAGTAAAACCTATCCGCAAAAATAATCTCAACTTGACTTTTTTTATCTTACCTATCATAATTTTCTATATTATAACAAACTAGTATAATTCTAGATAAAATACGAAAGGAATTAACAGTAATGTACCACAAATTCATTGAAGATGCTTTTAAACTGCGAGAGGAGAACATACATGGAGCATAAGAACTCGTGGAAGCAATGGTTAAAAGAATACTTTCTAATTACAATAGGCATTCTTCTCCTTGTTATCGGTGTTTACTTTTTTAAATTCCCAAACAACTTTTCAATTGGTGGAGTAACCGGTGCAGCGATCATCATTAGTAGACTTACTGGCGATGTTATCAGTTCAGGTACCATTGTTCTTATTGTAAATACCATTCTTTTAATTGTTGGTTATATTGTACTTGGGAGAAGCTTTGGTAACAGAACCGTCTACGGCAGTGTATTATTATCACTTTCTCTACGTCTTTTGGAGGTGCTTGTTCCAATGAAGCAACCTCTCACAAATCAGCCTGTGCTGGAATTAGCATTTGCTGTACTGCTGCCTTCCATTGGTGCAGCCATTCTTTTTAATATAGGTGCTTCCAGTGGTGGAACCGACGTTGTGGCTATGATTCTTAAAAAATATACGAACTTAGATATTGGTAAATCTCTATTAATCAGTGATTCCTTTTTAACATTACTGACATTTCCTGTATTTGGTATTACAACCGGATTATTTTCCATCCTTGGTTTATTTCTAAAATCTACGTTAGTTGATACCGTAATTGAAAACCTTAACTTAAATAAATACTTTACTATAATTTGTGAAGATCCAAAGCCTATTTGTGATTACATTCTAAAAAATATTCACCGAAGTGCTACTGTTATTGATGCCAAAGGTGCTTTTTCCGAAAAGGATAAAAAGATTATATTAACTGTCATGAATCGTACCCAAGCAGTTAATTTAAGAAAATATATAAAGCAGCAAGATCCAAATACTTTTATCTTAATTACAAATACCAGTGAAATCGTTGGACGAGGCTTTCGAATGTAGCTGATTTCTTCATTATTTTTATTTCCCCGAAATTACTTTTAATAATAACAATCCAAGTACGACTAGTATTACTGGTCGTACTATTTTATATCCATTTTTTATTACCAGACCTGCTCCTATGTAATGACCCGCAATGCTAAATAGTGCTGCCGTAACTCCCAACAAGAAAATAATTTTTCCATGGAGGATGAAAGTAACTAACGCCGAAATATTAGAAGCAAGATTCACGAGCTTCGTGTTGCCGGACGCTATTCTTATATCCATTTTTGCAAATGCAGTATAAATTAAAATAAGAAAGGACCCTGTTCCTGGTCCATAAAAGCCATCATAAGTCC
>JAFACO010000120.1 GCA_023425485.1 Bacillota bacterium | reverse complement strand
CTTTTGCAGGCATTCATTAGTTCCTCATCCGACGAGTCCTTATTCTTAAGTGTAGCTTCTAAATTACTCGTTTTTGAAGAGTTGTTCAACAAATTTGCTGACATATAAGATTGTGATTGAAGACCTGATAAACCATCCATATCTATCACCTTGCCTTTATAAAATCTGCATTTACATGCATCAAGTTACTACGTGTATCATCAACATCCCTTTCACAGGATATGCTTCACCTTACTAAGGGCAATAACAAATTATTATCTTAAGTTATTTGCCTGTTTCATCATCTCATCTGATGCTGTAATAATTTTGGAATTCATTTCGTATGCTCTCTGCGCAACGATCAAATTAACCATTTCATCCACCGCTTGAACGTTGGAAGCCTCTAAATATCTCTGCTTAACAGTACTCTTCTTTAACCCAGCATCTTCTGATTCTAGTTTGGCTGCACCGGAAGCCTCTGTTTCTAGCAATAAGCTATTTGATATCTTCTGTAAACCACTTGGATTGTTAAACTGTGAAATAGCAATTTTTATGCCAATTGGTGTAGCAGAACCATTTGCATTCGGATAATATATCTGCCCGCTCTCATCAAAGGTCACTTCAGCGGAGTCATAGCTAGCATTCAAAACCACAGGTTCCCCAGTAGTATCCAGCACGGGATTTCCGTCCGAGGTAGATAAAGTAATTCCATCTACTCCTCTGGTAAACTGAAATGATCCATTTCGTGTGTATGCAACTCCACCATCTTCCGTTTGTACAGAAAAAAAGCCATTTCCTTGAATTGCAAAATCTAAATCATTACCAGTCTCATTCATCGCTCCTTGCGTATATTGGGAGGTAATTGCAGAGTTCCTAACACCTAATCCAACTTGAATACCATATGGCTTTGCATCACCATTATTATCATAGGACTGCTCTTGTATTGTTTGGTATAATAAAGACTTAAATTCTGCACTTTCTTTCTTATAACCGGTTGTATTTATATTGGCAAGATTATTAGAAATCGTATCTACATTCATCTGCTGACTGATCATACCGGATGCAGCCGTCCACAAGGATCTCATCATAGGTTATTCCTCCATTGAGTTAACAAGTAATATTAAATTAACTCCTATACTCTGCCCACTGAATTTGCTGCAAGATCAAGTGTTTTATCTACTGATTGAATTACTTTTTGATTTGCTTCATAGGCTCTTGTTATGCTGATCATTTCAACCATTTCAGCTACTACATTAACATTGGATTGCTCTGTATATCCTTGTCTTACCGTAGCTACAGCATCCTGCTCTACAGCTCCGTCAATTGCTTTATACATGGTATCGTTTGCTTTAATTAAGTACTTATAATCTTCAAAATCTGCGATCTGTAAGGTATCCACATAGACACCATCTGCGTAGATTGCTCCACTCGTATCTATCTTAACTTCTGCCGCATCTGTCGGAATATTAATCTCTCCTCCAGAACCCATCACATGATTTCCATTGGCATCTACAAGTAAACCACTACTAGCCACTGTAAAAGAACCATTTCTAGTATATTGAGTTTCTGTATTACCTGCCTTATCAGTAACTTCAAGTGTAAAGAACCCTTTGCCCTCTAATGCAAGATCATATGTTCCGGATGTTTGTCTTAGTGAGCCTTGTCCGTGATTCGTATAGACTTCACCTAATTTAACACCTAAACTCATTCTGCCTATTGGTCTATCATTATAAGCTTCGGATGAATCCTTCAACTTAAGAGTCAACAGATTATCAAAAGATTGCGTTGTGACGCTATCCTCCTTAAATCCCGCTGTTGCTGAATTTGCAAGATTGTTTGAAATAATATCCAGCCTTTTCTGTTCATTCGACATGCCTGTGTATGCCGTATATAATCCTCTTACCACTGTATCAACCTCACTTTCCAGCTTACTCTCTAGCTTACTATCCAAATTATCATTCGTCAATGGATACTCTATCCTGTTTTGTACCCATAATTTTATAACCGTTCAGAACCAAGGAGAATATTTAATAAATTATTTGTGAAAGCTTGCTTTCTAAAAATAATTTTAAATATCTGTTTGGTGAGAGCCAAACAGCAAGGAAACCGTTGGTTTTCGAGATCGTTTCTGAATAGTTACAATAGACTCATTACCTCATATTAATCTCTTTTACCTGCTAAAAATTCTACATATTTACCGGTACCAATAGCAACCGCAGTCATTGGATCTTCTGCAGTCATTGTAGTGATTCCAGTTTTAGACTCGATTAATTCTTCTAATCCATATAACAAACATCCACCACCTGTTAATACAATACCTCTATCAGCAATATCTGCTGCGAGTTCCGGAGGAGTTTTTTCTAATACGCTGTGAACCGCTTCAACAATTTGTGAAGTTGTTTCTTTTAATGCTTCTTCTGTCTCTTCAGAAGTTACTGCTATGGTTTTTGGTAAGCCAGTAACAAGGTTACGGCCTCTAACTTCCATAGATACGGACTCTGGTCTGCGATAAGCAGAACCAATTTTTATCTTAATATCTTCTGCGGTTCTTTCACCAATCAGAAGGTTATGTTTCTTTCTCATATATCTAACTATTGCATCGTCAAAATCATCGCCTGCTATTTTAACTGAGGTACTTACTACAGTACCGCCCAAAGAGATAACAGCAATATCTGTAGTTCCACCACCGATGTCTACGATCATGTTACCGCATGGTCTTGTAATGTCTATTCCCGCTCCAATTGCAGCAGCAATTGGTTCTTCAATAATATGCACATCTCTTGCTCCAGCTGCGTAGGTAGCGTCTTCAACTGCTTTCTTCTCTACTTCAGTTACACCGCTAGGAACGCATACACTGATGATAGGCTTACGAAATCTTTGTCTGCCCACTGCTTTTACAATGAAGTATTTCAACATTTTCTCTGTAACTGTATAATCAGAAATAACGCCCTGTCTTAAAGGACGTACCGCAACTATATTACCAGGTGTTCTACCAAGCATCAATCTAGCTTCTTCACCTATTGCTTTTATCTTATTAGAATCTCTATCAAAGGCTACAACCGATGGCTCTTTTAGCACAACGCCCTTCCCTTTTATATATACTAAAACACTTGCTGTTCCCAAATCGATACCGATATCACTACCTAACATCTTATATATCTCCTTTCCTTTCCATGCATCTGCATGAACAAGTCTTCCTCTATATTTACATTCCTAATTAGTAGCCGAATTTACCTGTTCTGTTCAAATCCAAATAGTCATCTATATTCTCTTCCAATCTTCGGCAACTTAAACATATACGAATATATTATATATGTTTTTATGGGAATTATCAAAGGAAATTTTCAAATATTTGTTTTATCGCCATAATTCTCGTTTATTTTGAAGGTGGGTAGTATAGCAAGTAAATTATAATAAGAATCCTTGGCATAGCAAATATATGCATAATGTGTTAGGGGTATTGGGCGACGATGGATATTTATTTATATATCGGCTGGATTAATAAGTTTCTTTAGTACTCATTATGAAAAATAATATCTAATCTAGTGGAATTTAACTATTAATCATCTTTATTTGATTAACAAAATGAAACGACAAGTCGTTCGCTTGTCATAATAAAAAAGGTCTAAATTCCTGTTAAGGAATTTAGACCTTTGAAATTATTTTAATTAAGCAAGAATAGTTGCAACCTTACCGGAACCAACTGTTCTGCCACCCTCACGGATAGCGAAGCCAAGACCCTGCTCCATAGCGATTGGATGAATTAACTCGATGTTCATCTCAATGTTATCGCCAGGCATACACATCTCAACGCCTTCTGGTAAGTTACAAACGCCAGTTACGTCAGTTGTTCTGAAGTAGAACTGTGGTCTGTAGTTGTTGAAGAAAGGAGTATGACGTCCACCTTCTTCTTTAGTTAAAACGTAAACCTGAGCTGTGAATTTTTTGTGGCACTTGATTGAGCCTGGTTTGCAAAGAACCTGTCCTCTTTCGATTTCAGTTCTCTGAACACCACGAAGAAGTGCACCGATGTTATCACCAGCCTGAGCCTCATCAAGAAGCTTACGGAACATTTCGATACCTGTACAAACAACTTTACGAGTCTCTTCTTTGATACCAACGATTTCAACATCCTCAGATACGTGAAGAACACCACGCTCAACACGGCCAGTAGCAACAGTACCACGACCAGTGATGGAGAATACGTCTTCTACAGGCATTAAGAAAGGCTTATCAGTCTCTCTCTGTGGATCTGGAATCCATGTATCAACTGCATCAAATAACTCAAGAATCTTGTCACCCCAAGAAGATGTAGGATCTTCAAGAGCTTTAAGAGCGGAACCTTGGATAACTGGTGTGTCATCGCCAGGGAACTCATATTCATTTAATAAATCTCTAACTTCCATTTCAACTAACTCAAGAAGCTCTGCATCATCAACCATATCACATTTGTTCATGAATACAACAACGTAAGGAACACCAACCTGACGGGAAAGTAAGATGTGCTCTTTAGTCTGAGCCATAACACCATCAGTAGCAGCTACAACGAGGATAGCACCATCCATCTGAGCAGCACCTGTGATCATGTTCTTAACGTAGTCAGCATGTCCAGGACAGTCAACGTGTGCATAGTGACGAGCCTTTGACTCATACTCAACGTGAGCTGTAGATATTGTGATTCCTCTTGCCTTTTCTTCTGGAGCCTTATCGATCTGATCGAATGCTATAACTTCACCAGTACCGAGTCTCTCATGAAGAGTTTTTGTAATTGCAGCTGTAAGAGTTGTTTTACCATGGTCAACGTGACCGATAGTACCGATATTACAATGTGGTTTGTTTCTTGTAAATTTAGCCTTTGCCATTTTACAATGTCCTCCTTTAAATAATAAATGCTTATAAGCAAATGATTTATGCCCTTGGATAAGGTATCCTTAATCCAATTATTGAGCTTGTTTATATATTGCCTCATATGCCCTATTATATTTCAACTTAGAAATTTTTTCAAGCATAAAGAATTGATATACGAACATTTTAAGTTATTTACCCTTTGCGGATAATACCTTTTCTTGAACATTCTTTGGAACTGGTTCGTAGGAAGCAAAGAACATGGAGTATGCACCACGGCCCTGTGTCTTAGAACGAAGGGTTGTGGAATATCCAAACATCTCGGACAACGGAACGAAACCTCTGATTAATTTAGTACCATTGATATCTTCTGTACCCTCGATACGACCACGACGGGAGCTGATATCGCCGATAACATCACCCATGTAATCTTCAGGAACAGTTACTTCTACTCTCATGATAGGCTCGAGAAGTACGGCACCAGCTTTGTGCATCGCATCCTTGAATGCCATAGAACCAGCAATCTTGAACGCCATTTCACTGGAGTCAACTTCATGGTAAGAACCATCATAACAAGTAGCTCTAATACCAAGTACAGGATAACCGCCAAGTACACCAGCTTTGGTAGCTTCTTGAATACCGTTATCAACTGCAGGAATGTATTCCTTAGGAATAGCACCACCGGTAACAGCGTTAACGAATTCATAAGTCTTCTCAGCATTTGCATCCATAGGCTCGAAACGAACCTTACAATGACCGTATTGACCACGACCACCGGACTGCTTAGCGTACTTACTATCAACTTCAACAGTCTTAGTAAAGCTTTCTTTGTATGCAACCTGAGGTGCACCAACGTTAGCTTCTACTTTGTACTCACGAAGAAGTCTATCTACGATAATTTCAAGGTGAAGCTCACCCATACCTGCAATAATTGTCTGACCAGTTTCTTCGTCTGTATAAGCCTTAAAGGTAGGATCTTCTTCTGCAAGCTTTGCAAGAGACTCACCCATCTTATCCTGACCAGCTTTGGTCTTAGGCTCAATAGCAACGTGAATAACTGGTTCAGGGAATACCATGGATTCAAGTATTACTGGGTGCTTTTCATCACAAATGGTATCACCAGTTGTAGTAGTCTTAAAGCCTACTGCCGCTGCGATATCACCAGAATATACTTTTTCAAGGTCTTCTCTCTTGTTCGCATGCATCTGAAGAATACGTCCAATACGTTCCTTCTTATTCTTTGTGGAGTTTAATACGTAGGAACCAGCATTAATGGTACCGGAATAAACTCTAAAGAACGCAAGCTTACCTACGAAAGGATCGGCCATAATCTTAAATGCCAATGCTGCGAAAGGCTCCTCATCTGAGGACTTTCTGTGAATTTCGTTACCGTCTTCATCCACACCTTTGATATCAGGGATATCAGTAGGAGCTGGTAAATATTCGATAACCGCATCCAGTAATTTCTGAACGCCTTTATTTCTATAAGCAGAACCACAAAGTACAGGGATAATCTCTGTAGCAATGGTAGCTCTTCTAAGAGCTGCCTTTAACTCCTCTGTAGTAGGCTCTTCGCCTTCTAAGAACTTCTCGATTAACTCATCATCTGTTTCACAGATGGACTCAATCATAGCTGCTCTGTATTCTTCTGCCTGATCCTTCATATCATCAGGAACATCAACGATTTCGATATCTTCACCCTTATCATCTTTATAGAGATAAGCTTTCATCTCGAATAAGTCGATTACACCTTTGAAGGTATCTTCTTTGCCGATAGGTAACTGCAATGGAACTGGGTTCTTACCTAATCTGCTTTTAATCATGCTTACAACGTTGTAGAAATCTGCACCAGAAATGTCCATTTTATTAACGAATGCCATTCTTGGTACGTTGTATTTGTCAGCTTGACGCCAAACGGTTTCTGACTGAGGCTCTACACCACCCTTAGCACAGAAAACACCTACAGCACTATCAAGTACACGTAAGGAACGCTCAACTTCAACAGTGAAGTCTACGTGTCCAGGTGTATCGATAATATTGATACGATGCTCTAATGCGCCAGGAATTTTCTTGTGTTCAAACTCTTGAGTCCAATGACATGTTGTCGCCGCTGATGTGATTGTGATACCTCTTTCTTGTTCCTGAGCCATCCAGTCCATGGTTGCAGTACCTTCGTGAGTATCACCAATTTTGTAGTTAACACCGGTATAGTACAAAATACGCTCTGTAAGTGTTGTCTTACCAGCGTCGATATGTGCCATAATACCGATATTTCTAGTTCTCTCTAACGGATATTGTCTTCCAGCCAAGGATAATTCCTCCTTAATTCTTAACAAGCGAATTTACCAATGCCCGTTAAGCAATGATAAATTCAACTTGAATTTACAAAGACCGATTATTAATCGTGTCTTCAATTCATAACAACGTGGTTTTACGCAAAGCGTAAAATCTGTTGTCTACCATCTGTAGTGAGCGAATGCCTTATTAGCATCTGCCATTTTATGCATATCTTCTTTTCTTTTTACAGAAGCACCTGTGTTGTTAGCTGCATCCATAAGTTCGTTAGCAAGCTTCTCCTGCATAGTCTTCTCGCCTCTTTTACGTGTAAATAGAGTGATCCAACGAAGAGCAAGCGCTTGTCTTCTTTCTGGTCTAACTTCGATTGGTACCTGGTAGGTTGCACCACCGATACGTCTAGCTTTAACCTCAAGTACAGGCATGATGTTATTCATAGCCTCTTCGAATACCTCAACGGCATCCTTACCAGTCTTTGCTGCTATTCTATCAAATGCTCCGTAAACGATCTTCTGGGCTGTTCCCTTCTTACCGTCAAGCATGATGTTGTTGATCAGCTTTGTAACAATTTTATTGTTGTACAATGGATCTGGTAACACATCTCTTTTTGCTATATGTCCTTTTCTAGGCACGTTTCTTCCCTCCTTAATGATACTTAACGAATAATATTCGTCAGTCTATTAATTCAACGGTACTCACATACGTTTGGTGGTTTCCCACCCTTATTTGTGATCGTGCTCAGTTTAACTTCGTTTTTCCTCGAGCGAGGTGTTTCTCCTCGCTTTGCGAAGCGTTTCTTCGCTTTGAACCTGTAACCCACAGAAATACAAATCAAATGGAAACTAAAATTAATCCGGCACTTTAACCTTAACTGCAACGCGAATTAGCACGCTAACTTTAATTGCAATGAATTAGTAATTAAATTATTTCTTAGCTGCTGTTGCTTTAGGTCTCTTAGCACCGTATTTGGAACGTGCCTGTCTTCTCTTTGCAACACCTGCAGTATCAAGTGTACCTCTGATGATGTGATAACGAGTACCAGGTAAATCCTTTACTCTACCACCTCTGATCAGAACAACGCTATGCTCCTGAAGGTTGTGACCTTCACCTGGGATATAGCTGGTTACTTCGATTCCGTTAGACAAACGAACTCTGGCAATCTTACGAAGCGCTGAGTTAGGCTTCTTAGGAGTTGCTGTTCTAACTGCTGTACAAACACCTCTCTTCTGAGGAGCGGATACGTCTGTAGCTCTTTTACTTAAGGAGTTGAATCCTTTTTGTAAAGCAGGTGCAGTAGATTTCTTTTCCATTGTCTGTCTGCCTTTTCTTACTAGCTGGTTAAATGTGGGCATTAATTTTTCACCTCCTGAAAATTATTAGCTTTAGAATTGCCCTGCAGGTTATGAGTTCATGCTCAAACCCCTGCAAAATTACTTCATGAATTCTGTGGTTTTTTATCACTTTTGAGGATACCATATAAGCATCAACAAAAAGCGCATGAAAAATACATAACATGTAAAAAATTACACGCTTATTGATTATATATTTTTGCCCTGTAATTGTCAAGGGTTAATTTAACTAGGAATAACATCATTACTTGAAACATTTTTATTATTATTGTATGATTAAATAAACGTTGTCCTATATATAGGAAGAAATGGATATTTTTTATATTTTATTACCAATTATATTTGGTGGATGGGGGGACAAAATGAAGGATATGGCACAAACAGAAAGGCAGATTTTTATTCTATTACTGCTTTCAGAAAACAAACGCGGCTACACCATTGGTGACATTCATGCTTCTTTGGAAAAATGGGATGTCATTGTTGATAAAAAGACCATTGGGCGAGACATTGACAGTCTATCTGGAATTTGCTTTATATCGGAGGAAGAACGCAATGGTAAAACTTATTATACTGCAGATAAGTTTCGACTTCGTGATATCACCTTCACCTCACCCGAGTTAATTTCACTTTCCTTCTTATTAGAATTGTTAAAGCCTTATCAGTATATGACAATGGGAAGACAAGCTCAGGAATTAATACATAAAATCCTTGATAATACAACGAATCTTAACCGTGAATTCATCAAACATTTTAATGGACTCTTAACCATCAATACCAATGACTATATTACCGATGAGATTAACCCTGAAATAGAAGATCGGCTCCAGGTTGCAATCAGAAATAAGAATAAGGCACGTATTATCTATCGAAGCTTTGGTTCAGAGGAAGATACCATTCGTATTATTCGTCCCTATGAACTATTAATCAATGATGGTGCCTTGAATGTGGTTGGTTACTGTGAGCTCCGTAATGATCTTCGTGATTTCAGAGTGTCTAGAATTAAAGCAATTACACCTTTAGAAGAGACCTTTCAGGTTCCGGAGGAGTACTATCAAAATAGGAACAGAAACAAATTCATACATCTTTCCAGCAATGTGACAGAACCAATTATTATTGCATTTGAGGGACAAACTGCCAGGTACATTAGAGAGTATGAATCTGATTTGGCAGATGAAATTGTAGATACTGAGACGGGTATTACCTTTATGCGCAATACTGCCGTAACCGAGGAGCTGGTCCGTTGGATTCTCCAGTTCGGTTCTGGAGCAAGAGTCCTTAATCCTTCCCATCTAAAAGAAAAGATAAGACAAGAATTACAAAAGAATTTGGAGACGTATTTATAGTGCGAAGCTTTTCAAGAGACTTATGTACTTAATACTCATATTTTAAAAACTAATGTAACTATTCAGAACCAAGCTCGAAAACCTATGGTTTCCTCGCTGTTTGGCTCTCGCCAAACATGAACATTTAAAAATTATCCTTAGAAAGCAAGCTTTCACGGCTAATTTATTAAATATTCTGCTTGGTTCTGAACAGTTACAAACTAATAATTAAATAGAAGATACTAACTTTAATTACCAAAGAGGTGCAGGACTTTAATCACCTATCCTACACCTCTTTTTTACTTATCCTCATTCTCTTTGTTTCCGTAATTATAGCTTGTAGAATTACCGGAGTTATTTCCAACTTCTATCCCTTTTTTAATTGGTGCAATTAAAAATCCAACAACAACTCCTAAAAGAAAACCACATACAATTGATAACACTGCTACTGACTTTTTCATTCTGATAAACACTCCTTTCTAGTCTCTGCACTATTAATTCTTCAGACATAAAGTTTTTCGTACATAATTGAAATTCACATTATATATTCTGCTAATTTGGACGTTAATTCTTTCCTGCTACTATTTAATGCTGAATATATTTTTCTTATTACTAGTAATCTTAATGGATATTCTTCTTAAATACAATAAGCTTTCTCGTCATTAACCACATATTTTTATTGTTAAGCCTTTAATATTTCGTGTTTCCTTATTAATAAAGATATGTTATAATGTTAGTTAGTGCTATTTTTCAAATCCAAAGATGGAGGATGCTTAATGAACGATCAAACAAATCATGATGTATTAGAGGACAAGTTTCGGGAACTGATTGCTTTTGCAAATAGACAAAAGGGAGTTATCGAGGCAGAAAAGGTTAATACACTCATAAGTGAGTTGAATTTAGATAATAATCAAATTGATAAAATATATGAAAGACTTGAGGCTTATAGCATTGTAGTTTTGAGCGGTTCTGAAGAAGATGAACCTAATGATGAACTACTGATGGAGCTTGATGATGATGTTGAGGATGCGCAGTCAGAAGTTGAGGCACTTACCTCTTCTTCCTATACAATGTCAGATGATCCAGTTCACTTATATTTAAAAGAAATTGGTAATTACCCACTGCTTTCTATGTCGGATGAAGTAGAGCTTGCAAAGAAAATCGCAGATGGTGATGAACTCGCAAAGCAGTTACTTGCAGAATCCAATTTACGACTTGTTGTAAGTATTGCAAAACGTTATGTTGGAAGAGGTCTATCCTTCCTCGACCTCATTCAGGAAGGTAACCTTGGTTTAATCAAAGCCGTTGAAAAGTTTGATTATACGAAGGGATATAAATTCAGTACCTATGCTACCTGGTGGATTCGTCAGGCTATAACCAGATCCATAGCAGATCAGTCCCGTACCATACGTATTCCAGTACATATGTCGGAAGTTATTAATAAAACTTACCGCGTATCCAGAAATCTTCTTCAAACACTTGGAAGAGAACCCTCTGACCAGGAATTAGCAGAGGCAATGAACCTTCCTGTGGAAAAGGTAAGAGAAATCTTAAAAGTTTCCGCTGATCCAATTTCTCTTGATACACCAATAGGTGAAGAGGATGACAGCCACTTGGGTGATTTCATACGAGATGACTCGGTTATGGGTCCGGAAGATGCTGCTTCCTATTCTATATTAAAGGATCAGATTACTCGTTTACTTGATACTTTAACAGACCGTGAACAACGTGTTCTCATTCTTCGTTTTGGATTAAAGGACGGAAGAAGCCGTACCTTGGAAGAGGTTGGTAAGGAATTCAATGTTACACGTGAGCGTATCCGTCAGATAGAAGCTAAGGCTCTTAGAAAGCTTAGACATCCAAGCCGTGCAAAAATGCTTAAGGGTTATGAATTAATTTAACTTTTTTTACTAAAACTATAGTAACTATTCAGAATCAAGCTCAAATACTTCGGTTCTGAACTGTTACATACTATTGTATATTAAGGGTTTGAGGAGTATTATAATTTACTTATAACTCTCAAACCCTATTTCTTTTATTTAGGAAGGAATTATTCATGAAAAGAATTATACTTATGGTCCTTCGCAGTTTATTACAGCTTCCTTTTTGGCTACTACGTATCCGGCAGCTATGTAACATTGAAAAATATGATGCCGCTACCCGCTATGCTTACCTTCACAAGATGGTGAAAGTAGTTAATCGTAGAGGTAGGGTCAAAATAGAATGTCATGGTCTTGAAAATCTGCCTGCTGAAATGGGTTATGTAATGTTTCCAAATCATCAAGGACTTTTTGATGCCTTAGCTTTTCTTGAAACCCACGAAAGACCTTTCGTCACAGTGATGAAGCAGGAAGTGAAGGACACCATTTTACTAAAGGATGTAATACAGTTATTACAAGCAGAGATTATTGACCGTGATGATATCAGGCAGTCCATGCAGGTAATTACAAATATGACTCGTCGCGTAAAAAATGGTGAGAACTTTTTAATATTTGCAGAGGGCACAAGATCTCGCAAGGGAAATAATCTCTTGGACTTTAAAGGCGGCAGCTTTAAAAGTGCAATGAATGCAAAATGCCCTATTGTGCCTGTTGCCTTAATTGATGCTTTCAAAGCCTTTGATACAAGTTCCATAAAACCGCTTACCGTACAGTTGCACTATCTTCCACCTCTCTACTATGAAGAATATCAAGGTATGAAATCTACGGAAATAGCGGAATTGGTTGCCTCCAGAATCAACGAGACTATACAGACATTTGTGCAAGCTTAGTAAGGGCGATTCGTTATAAAATTTAAAAGAGAAATGAGAAGTCGTTTCACTTGTATAAATAAAAAAGCAATTGTTTTTGCAGATTATCGCTTTGAGATATTCTGCAAAAGCAGTTGCTTTTCTTAATTCTACTCTGTTCTCCTTTGTTCGGCTTGTATATAATTGGATATATTTTCAATTAATTAGTATAATTTATGTAATATCATGTATATATTTAGCATATTGTGTATATTAATTCTATGTATTTCCATATTATATGCAAAATAGTTGCTTTTACCATTTCTATGGGATATAATATCAGGTGCGATATCAAGTAAACGGTTTGAAGGAGAAAAGGATGAATAAAACCAAAAGAGCCTTACTATCTATGTTTGTAGTTACGACCGTATTCTGTTTGACCATAATTTTCAACATACAACTACCTTTATTAATAAGAGACAGCAACACATCCAATGATCAGGATGTTGTTGAAACAAATTCAAATGCACTAACCAAAGAAGAGACGGGCGGGGAAATCAAATTATTTTCCTATAGTCCTGGTCCAACAGAATCCCCCTTAATGGAACAGTATCAATCCGAACAGGAAGATGCCAGCCAAACAGAAGACAAAGCTCTAAACCCAGATACAGATGCAGACAACACCAAGGAGAATGAAGCAGACTCTGCTGCTATTCCATCTGAAGAAACTACTGCCGAAGTGGCTGATACAAGTACAACCCCAGAGATTAGCGAAGAACCTCCGGAAGTAAAAGAGGAAGAAACCGTAGCACTGTACTCCGATATTGGAATTTGTATTGCTAAGGACTACGTAAATATACGTAAAGAACCTTCCACCGATGGTGAAGTTCTAGGAAAATTATATCGTGACTCTGGCTGTACCATTCTTAAAACTGAAGGTGACTGGTATTATATTGAGTCCGGCAGCGTAACGGGATATGCAAAGGCTGAATTTATAAAAACGGGTTTATCCGATGCAGAATTAATCGAAAAATATGGCACACAGACCGCTTGTGTGGAAGTAGATGGTTTAAATGTTCGTGAATCAAAATCAACTGAATCAAAAAAACTAACCGTCATTTATCAAAACGAAACCTATCCTGTTCTTGAATCAGGTGAGGAATGGTCCTTCATCCACATCGACGATGAGAATCTTGAGGGATATGTAAAAACTGAAATGATTTCCTTTGAAGTTACCTTTAAAGAGGCTGTATCAAAGGAAGAAGAAGAGAAAATCTTACAGCTGAAGGCAGAGGAACGAGCAAAGAAAGAAACAGAGATTAAATATGGTGATGGTTACAGTTATACAAAGGATGATATCATGCTATTAGCCTGCTTAGTTCATTCGGAAGCTGGCACTCAAAGCTACGAAGGAAAATTAGCAGTAGCCAATGTCGTACTCAACAGAGTGAAATCCAGCAAATATCCTGATTCCATCAAAGCCGTTATTTATCAGGCTGGCCAATTTAGTGTTGCAAAAAGCGGTTCCTTACAGAAACAGTTGAATAATTATAGTAACTACACTTCCAATTCACAGCTATTATCCATCAAAGCCGCAAAAGCTGCTCTTGAAGGTGCTAATAATATTGGAACAAGGCTTTATTTCCACACTTATAGGTCCGCTGCCAAAAAGGGCTATACCGATAAGTCCAACAGCGTAAAGTTAGGTGATCATTTATTCTGGTAACTGAAAATCACACTATGCGAATTTCACGCAGCTTTTTACAGCCGTTGGTACCTTGGTGTGATCTTGTAAATATCATAAAATATGAGGGTGTACATAATGTACACCCTCATATTTGTTTATACTATTAATTTAATAAAGCTTCTTAATAACTGGTATGCCGTTCTTATATTTAATCGCTGTTTCACCTTGTATTAATGGTTTCAGGTAATCCATCATCTCATCAGTAACATCATGACCATCTGCTGTGATCCAATTCTCAGGAACTTTCTTTTCTGCATTCGCCACTTCACTTACCGGTACTGTTACATATTCAACTCGATATGGTGAATTGCTCACTCTATTAACTGCTGCCATTCTGCCTGTTTCTCCATTAAGAGCGCTTGTTATGGCGGTCTTACCCAGCATAATAGATTCAGATAAATCAGTTTGACTTGCTATGTGGGCTGCTGATCTTTGCATTAAGTTAAGCTCAATGGAACGAACCTTGCAACCGATTTCTTTACGTATTACATGCTCCAGCGCAATTGCAGCTCCAGCTATGTATTTATGCCCGAAGTTGTCCACTGCTCCACTTGAGGTGTGTTCTGATATATATACACCTTCGCTATCATGAATTCCTTCACTTACAGCTACGAGGATTCCTGACTTCTTTGCTAATTGCTCACGGACATCCATTAAAAATGTTGCAATCTCAAAAGGCTTCTCGCATAGATAAATAAGGTCTGCTCCTGGAGTATCATTTAATCTTGGAAGTGCTGCTGCCGCTGTAAGCCAACCCGCATTACGTCCCATGATTTCGACAATAGTTACAGCTGGAATATCATAAGCCCCTATATCACAAGCAAGCTCTGATATTGTGGTTGCAATGTATTTTGCAGCCGAACCAAACCCAGGGCAATGATCTGTTAGATTAAGATCATTATCAACAGTTTTTGGTGCGCCCATGACCATGACATCATAATCCTTTAATTTGCAATATGCAGAAAGTTGATTCACCGTATCCATGGAATCATTACCACCGATATATACAAAGTACTTTATTTCATACTTTTTAAAGGTCTCTAATATTTTAAGATAAGGTTCTTCGTTTACCGTCCAATCCTTCATCTTATATCTGCAGGTACCAAGTGCAGAAGAAGGTGTATGGGTAAGTTCCTCTAAAGCGGTTTCATCAGTCAGAATTTCGGTTAAATCTATCACATTTCCCTTAATCGCACCTTCAATTCCATTTCTTGCTCCGTAAACGCGACTCACTTCTTTCCCCTCGCGTGCTCC
>JAFACO010000110.1 GCA_023425485.1 Bacillota bacterium | reverse complement strand
AGCCTGAGATATGCAGGGGTATAATTATGATAAAACAGGTAACTGTAAAAAATAGTCTCACAAAGATGAAAGCCATAAGCCAGGATAAGTATCAGGGTAAAATACTTTTCAGCAAATTAAATAAGCTGGTAATTGCCTTACTAAAGGCGGTCATATTAGTTGGAGTTAGCTATGTCATTCTCTCTCCCATCATTGGTATGATTGTAAATTCCATTTCTTCCGATAGGGATGCATACAATCCTATGGTGTATGTTCTGCCTCAGTTCCCGACGCTTGAAAGATATCAAATTGTGATTGAGGCTTTGAACTACTTTCCGACCATAGCAAAGAACCTGCTGTATACAATATCCTTAATGGCATTGCAGATTTTTATCTGTTCCATGGTAGGTTACGGTTTTGCAAGATTTGATTTTCCCTTTAAGAAGTTATTGTTTGGCTGCGTGGTCATTATGATTGTCATTCCGGCACATACCATTATGTTTCCTTTATATACAACCTTCAGACAGTTTGATCCGCTTGGGATATTTACGGCGATAACCGGGTCCCCCGTTAATCTGCTGGGGACGCCGGTCCCCATGTATCTTATGACGGTGCTTGGCTGCGGACTTAGATCAGGACTTTATATTTATATCTTTAACCAATTTTTCCGGGGACTGCCCAAGGAAATCGAAGAGGCAGCCTTCGTAGACGGAGCAGGTGTCTGGTATACCTATTTTAGGATTATGCTGGTAAACGCTACTCCGGCTGTTATTACCGTAGCGGTATTTTCTATGGTATGGCAGTTTAATGATACTTTTTTTGCGAAGTTATTTCTGATTAGCGAGGATGTGGTAATCAGTAAAAAGATATCAATATTGCAGGCAACCATTGCAAACAATTACAAAGTTCTGGATACTTCCATCCAGGAATTGTATCTAAGTGCCGGCATATTATTGGTGGTCTTACCGATATTGATTATCTATCTGTTGCTGCAGAGATACTTTATAGAGGGTGTGGAGAGAAGTGGTATTGTGGGTTGATCTTTCTTCCCCTGGTACGAAACAAATCAAATAATTAAAAGGAGGATGGAAAAAGTTGAAAAACAAAAAATGGCTAGTCTGCATTCTAGTGGGAACCATGGTTATATCTATGGCAGGATGCAAAAATGATGCAAAACCAACGGATAATGAGGTTACGAATGTAGTTACGGAAGCAGCAAAACCTTCACCGGAACCAACGACGATACCGGAGGTAGTAGTTAAAGAAGTAAGTATTAATTTTGAAGATGGTAATACGGGATTTGTTGCTTTGTATACCCAATCTGCAGATGCAGACAACTCGGAGCTATCAATTGTAGACTATGAAGGCAGTAAAGCATTACAGGTAAAGAATGTGGATGGTAAAGTTCCTTATGTAGCTTTTGATGCGGCTAGTCTTTTAGGTGCGGATGTTGCTAAGGTTGCAACCATTGAAGCAACCATTGGAACCTCTTATGAAAACGGTAAATTTAGTGCTTCTTCCGGTAATATATTAACCTGGACCGGTGCCAAACTGGAAGAAACTAAGTATGACTGGTCTGTGTATTTGGAGACCAAAAATCCAAACGTAGCAATTGCCAAGCTTAATGCTGGTAAAGAATTTGTTGCAGATGCTAACAACATCTTTATGTTGACGTTAAAAACAGACAATGGTGTGACTGAAGGTAATGGAAATGCTACCATGTACATCGATAACATTAGATTCTTAGATGCTTCTGGAAACCTTATTGTAGCAGACAGTTCTGCACAATTTGTTGCTCCGGCAGGATTTGAAAGCAGTGGCAAAGATCTTTCTAACCTTGCAGCAGTTACAAATGCTGTGAATTTTGAGGGATTTGCATGTACTGGAGATGGTTGGGCACAAAACGGATTTGAAATGCCACAGACAATTATTGATGCACTGGTACCAGGTTCTGTAATAGAGATTGAGTACTCCAGTGACAGTGGTGATATGTGGTTAGTAGTTCCAGATGCAACTGCTGGTTGGATGAGAGTTGGAGATGGCACCAACAGCAAAGCATATATCAATAATTCAAAGAATATAGCACAGATTACATATGAACAAATTGCACAGTTCTGTGGAGAGGATAAGTCCACTTGGGGTGCAAGGCTACAGTGTGAAGCTTCCGGTGCATGGGAAGTATACAGCGTAAAAGTTGGTATGAAAGCACCTGTATATACATTATCCAATCCAGTGGAATTCACAGGATTTGCCTGCAAGGGAGATGCCTGGGCGCAGAATGGTTTTGATATACCACAAGAAATCATTGATGCATTAGTTCCTGGTTCTGTAGTAGAGGTAAATTACACAAGTGAATCTGGCAAGATGTGGTTGGTAATTCCAGATGCAGCTGCAGGCTGGATGAGAGTTGGCGATGGAACCAACGGCTCTGCAGTAAGTTACAACGGTAAGAGTTATATCACCTATGAGCAAATCGCACAGTTCTGTGGAGAGGATAAATCTACCTGGGGTGCAAGATTACAGTGTGAATCTGATACTGCCTGGGAAGTTTATGGTATTAGTGTCGGAACAGCGGCTACTATGAGTATGGTAAGTAATAATGTTGAATTTGCTGGCTTTGCCTGCACAGCAGATGCTTGGGCACAGAATGGTTTTGAAATGCCACAAGAAATAGTAGATGCATTAGTGCCAGGTTCTGTAATATCAGTTAAATACACAAGTGAATCCGGTAAAATGTGGTTGGTAATGCCAGGGGCAGAAGCCGGCTGGATGAGAGTTGGCGACGGTACCAATGGTCAGGCTGCAAACCTTGATGGAATATGTCAGGTAACCTATGAGCAAATTGCTGCATTCTGTGGTGAGGACAAATCAAAATGGGGTACGATGTTGCAGTGTGAATCTGATACGAAATGGGAAGTATACAGTGTCAACGTAGGCCTAGGTCTGGCAGTTAAATAATAGTAAGCCAGTCGGTTATCATAAGCATTTTAAGGAGGATAGGTTGAAAAAATATTTTCAACCGGCAAAAATCACAAAGAGTGATTTTCGCTCAGTATTTGAGCTGCCTGACGGCAGTATGGAGGATATTGTAGAATGAGAAAAATAAAGAAATTTTTAGCTCTTATCTTGGCTTCAATAATGGTATTTTCTTTGGCAGCATGCAGCGGCAATGGCAATGTGAATAACAATGTAAATGGTAATACTACAGATCCAGAAGATGATACACCAGAAGTAACCACTGCACCGACAGGTAGTACGGATGAGAAAAGAATCATCAATATAGGTACCTGGTGGACACAATTCTATGACAGTTCAAATGAGTCAGTAGAAGATGACCCCTCTTATTCTGGTCTAGATGTAGCACATCTAAAGTTTGATAATGTTGCTGCCATTGAACAGAGGTATAATGTAGAGTTCTATTGGAAGAACCTCACTTATGCAGGGGTACAGGAATCAATTAATAACTCTATTTTAGCGGGAACACCTGATTGCGATATCTATCTTGTGGAGTTATCCTTTGGTATACCGGCAGCACTGAATGGTCTTGCTACGGATTTAAAGACGGTTCTTCCAGAGGATAATGATTTATTCACAACCAAGAAGAATATTACCTATCTGGATTTAGGTGATGGAAAAGCCTCCATATTAAAGAGAGTTGATGCACAAACAAAAGTTGAGGCAACTTATCCTTTAGGCTTTAATATTCAGATGTTGGCTGATAACAATCTGGAGGATCCAAGAGAATTATATGCGCGCGGTGAATGGACCTGGGATAAATTTATTGAATACTGCAAGGTTTTAACCAAAGATTCAGATGGAGATGGACAGACGGATCAGTATGGATATTGCGGATTTACTAATGAAACCTTTGAACAGTTATTAATGAGTAATGGTGCGCATGTGGCTGCAACTAAGACAGAAGAACTTTCTACTGCAGCTACTGGCGAAGTATTGCAGATGATGTCTGACCTGTATAATGTGTACAATGTAGCTTACCCTTATGACTTTGAAAGTGGTGATGATTCTACAACCATGAGAGGTCAGTATCGTGAGGGCAATATAGGTTTCTTCCCTATCGCAGCTTGGATTGCAGCTGATAAAGCTGATTATGATTACGGCGGTGCAAATGGATATACACTTTCCTTCGATACAGCATATGTACAATGGCCAGTAGGTCCTTCCGGAGATCAGGCAACGAATGCAGGTAAAGTATCTGCAGGCGAATATTATATCATACCTGCAGGTGTGAAAGATCCTGAAAAAGTATATAACGTGCTATATGACATGTGGAACTGGTACGACGGTGATGTAACTGTTCGTGATGATGAAGAAACATTATTCTGGTGGTATGCCGTTACAGCATCTACAGAAGATTTACAGAATAAGAACTTTGCTGTTATGGAAGACGTAGGTAGCAGAGAAACCTTCGAATTATGGAACCAACTTGGTATTCAGTATGACTTGATGTCCCTACTCAAAGGGGAAGTAACACCTGCGCAATTCCAGGAAACCTATAAACAACAGGTTCAGGATGCATTAGATACATACTTTAACTAATAATAAAAGACATTGCAGGGCGGCGTGCCGCCCTGACTGAAAGGAGGAAGGGCAAAAATAATGGGCGAGATTAAAATGATAGCTCCTTCGATACCAAATGTACCTTGGCAGGAACGTCCATCGGGACTTAAGGATGCCCCTGTCTGGAGATATACTGAGAACCCTATTATAGGACGTAATCCAATAAAAGGGGTTGCAAGAATTTTTAATAGTGCAGTTATACCTTATGGAGATGAATTCATCGGAGTATTCCGTGGAGAGCAAACAAATGGTGTACCATATATCTATATGGGCAGAAGTAAGGATGCCATTCACTGGGATTTTGATGAAAATAAAATTCCATTTGTAGATGAAGAGGGTAAACCCTTTATGCCATTGTATGCATATGATCCAAGACTGGTAAAAGTGGAGGATACCTATTATATCATATGGTGTCAGGATTTCTACGGTGCAGCCATTGGTATGGCTAAAACAACAGATTTTAAAACCTTTGTAAGATTGGAAAATCCATTCCTGCCATATAACCGAAATGCAGTATTGTTCCCAAGAAAAATTGGTGGTAATTTCTGTTTGCTAAGCAGACCGTCTGATACCGGACATACGCCATTTGGTGATATCTTCCTTAGTGAAAGTCCGGATCTTGTTTTCTGGGGTAAGCATAGACATGTAATGGGCAGAGGAAATAAATGGTGGGAGTCCGTAAAAATAGGTGGTGGCGCAGCTCCAATTGAAACGAGTGAAGGCTGGTTGTTATTCTATCACGGCGTAAGTGGCACCTGCAATGGATTTATCTACAGTATTGGTGGGGCAATTTTGGATTTAGAGAATCCCTCCATTGTAAAATATCGTTGCGAGAACTTCCTATTAACACCTGAGGAATGGTATGAGGAAAGAGGATTCGTACCTAATGTAGTATTCCCTTGTGCAACAATTCATGATTCAGAATCAGGTAAAATTGCAATTTACTATGGCGCAGCAGACAGCTACGTAGGTCTTGCATTTACTAAATTTGATGAAATTGTAGCTTATATTAAAGAGAATAGTGTATTGTCCAACGACGATAGAGAAATAGGTAAAAGATAATAGAATTGTTTCATAAAGAATGAGCTGGTTCCAAGGGAACCAGCTCATTAACTCATGCTATTTTTTTCTTTTCTAAAATAATACGTTGAATACTCTTTTCCGATAAAAAATACTTTTCAGCCAATTCTGATACTTGTATACCCTGTTGATAATCAGCAAAGATAGAGGAATTTCTTTCGTTTAACTCCTGTCGAATGCGGGTTCCATTACCCCAGGTCTGTTTATTATCTTCTTTTCTGGGTATATAAATATTTTCACCATCAATATAGGTTTGAATTAACTCAATAATTTCAATTGGCAGTACCTTATCTGCTCTAATATAGCTCATCATGCCCTCCTAAAATTAAATAAACTATTAGGAATAGCAGTGGCTACAACAAATTAATTTAATTATTTGCAATAGCCAGTGCTACGCAAGAATACCAAATTTCCGCATATAGGGGTCCTCCATAAAATTATTTTAAAATCAACTGCACCAATTATAACATGATTTCTAATGAATGCCAACAAAATCCTATTATTAATAGGTATTCCTTATTCACAATCTTCTAGATTGCGTATTATTTCATTAAATTTAGACAGTGAAATAGCGCTAAAGCCACCAAGGGATTCTACCATACGGATAACGGATTGATTTAGAGCCATCAACTGTTCAAATGTAAGGTTTTCCATTGTTAAAAAAGTTTGCATTTTTTCGCCTTCTGCATTCAAGATGTGGGATACACCTAATTCTTCATAGGCTATGGAGGAAATAAGCTTAAATAATTCCTGGCACCGGGTAACAGGGGTACAGGGCACACAAGCAGGATCAATATAGACCAGTGGGTTTTGATACACCTGAAATACAGGGCCACCGACATCGGTCCAATCAACACGTGCCATAATATTTGTGGGTATATCCGGAACGCCAAGGGTGTTATTAGATCTGACACCTTGATTTGGATAAATAGTGAAGCGCAGAAAGGCTTTATAAAATCGTTCGGGAGATTCAGCGGCAGCTTCTATGGACCAGAGTGTACCGACAGCAAAGGTAATTATAGTTTGTAAATTCTCAAGGATAAGTGCAACATTTGTACTGGTACCAAGGTCCACTGGTATAAAAAGAATAGGATCTTCTGGCTGATGGACAAAGGCAATCTGAAGGGATTCTGTATCAACAGTAAAGCTATTATCTGATACACAGGGCAATATAGGACTTCTCCTTCGAACATAATCTGTAATAACTAAATTATTGGTGGCAAATAAAACCGCTTCGGTAAAAGAAACCATTTGATCACGAAGTGCATTTTGTGAGTCTGTAATGTTTCTGGGTACGATATATGCAGTGCCGGAGGAAGCAACCTCATCTAAATAATGTGGCAGCAGAATGTTTTCTCCTATACCAATTGCGTTAATAATAATACCATCAGACCGGGCATCCTGCGCTGCAGCTATCATAAATTTCTTTGCTTCATTACTGGCATATATATTACGAGATGTCTGTTCATAATAGTCAATTAATCTGGTTTGCTCAATTTTTTGATCGGTTGCAAAAATCATTAGTTCCGTTGGTGAATTGTCAAAGGTAACCGTATTAAGTGTCTGCCCGATTATACTTTGGGGCCAAAAAGTATCAGCGTAGACAGGTTGTAAGAGCACAGGATTTGGGGGAGTTTGAGAAAATTTCCATATGCCTGCATCCTTAACAAAGTAGGGACTTTGCTGATAGTAATAATAGTTGGCAGTAAACCCAATCCGTCCATTTGACCAATAGTATCCATTTAGTGTTATATCATCCAGGAGGTTTGCAACAGCAGGGACTCTTGTTATATTATCACCATTTCTTCCATCAAAGTTATGCCATTCACCACTAAAAGGATTGATAACCAAGTTATTGGTTGCTGCTTCAAAGAAAGCTTCACTTCTTGCTAATGCGCGTAGTTTTAAGGAAACTGATTGCAGTGGTGTAAAGTCACCAATGTTGTAATTCTGTGGATCTATTCCTTCCATTATCAAATCGGTATCGGCTACCAAAGCAAATATTGCATTATAGTTTGCAAACAATTGTCCAGATACTTGAACTAAGGTTGCCGAATTAATGCGGTTAGGTATATCTGCTTCTCTATAGTATGCATAAAAGTTTGACGAAGCAGCGCTTTCGCCATCCGTAATGAAAATCATAATTTTATTAGAATTCTCTGGTACTCCATTTAAAAGGTTATGTGCTAATAGAATTCCAGACTGACAATTAGTGTTACTATATCGGCTGATATTATTTAGCATCTCAAGTAATTCTGCTTCTGTGTCATAAAAGAAAAGGGTTTTATCTGATACACTATTATAATTGATTAAGGCGGTTGCAGCTTGTGCAGGATCCCAGGCATTGGCACCAATGTAGTAATCTGTTACTGGTGTACCAGTAGGTGAGGTGGTGAGCGGTGTCGGATTAACAAGGCCTGAGAATACACCAGTACCATCTGCTTGAGTTACATGAACCCTGGCACCATTACCAAAGGTAACTAAGGCAATATGCTTTTGAATTGAATCAAAGGGCGGGTCAAAGATAATATCCAGATAACCTTGGACAGCTTCTAATGCGACCTGGAACCGCGACGCCGTATTATTATTCATATCTACGATTCCCATTGATGAGGTAGAATCCACCACAAATACAATATATAGCGGTGCGGTTATTGCCTGTGTTGAGCCTTCAACAGATAAAGTTACTGATTGAGCACAGGAATCCATTAAGTCTGGTTGTACAGTTTTCTCTATATTTAAAATATCAAATACCGGAATGGCATTTGGATTGATAAGCTTCGGATTATCAAGAAACATGGATAATTCCCCCTTTGATATAAGCTAAACATGAGATATAATAAACGAAATATTGAAGATTAATTAATCACATATAATTGTCTCAATAGCATAATATTCTTAAAGTTTGATCCTGTTCCTTTTACTAACATAATCAGATAAAATTCAACATATTATTATGAATTATCTTATCTAATAACTATATATCTATATCGGAAAATGTAGAATTTCTTACCTTTATAATTTGTTCGAGTTGAAACATAGAATTGTTTAATAAGACTGATATAAAGTGACCGGGTGTGTATGTATTATTTATAGAATAGATGGTTGTGTCGATTAATCTGTTCTCTATTAGTTCTTTCATAAATATAAAAGCAGTTTTGGAAGTGGTTTAACTATCATCATTATAACAGGTGAGTATCTTGAACACTTGACTAAAATTTAGATGTAGATAGATATTCTAAAACTAAATACAAAGATAAATATAACTTTTAGAGCCACTGAATAAAGGCTGTTTTATCCTGCTTATTGTATCCGGCTTTTTCGTAAAATTGATAGGTACTTTCGAGCTTAGAGCCTGTTAGCAGCATTAGTTTATAACAATTTTCTTTTAAAGCTAATTGCTTAGCGTAGTTCAAACACTTTGTTGCCAGCCCACGATTGCGATAGTTTTCATCAGTTATAACATTTTCAATAAGGGCATAGGGTTGTTGATTATGCGTCAAGTTGGGTATGATTACACAAACACAGGAGGATACAATTTTTTCATCCTCTAGGGCTACTACAATATGATGATTTTTATCAATCAAAATTCTATTCCATAGGTCTATTAGCTTTGGAGTTTTATCAGGAATGGAATTGTTGTGCAGCTGCATGTATAAACTCATTAGTCCATCAAAATCATTATTTTCAACTTCACGAATCATTTTTAAACCCTCCATAATTTAATTTAAGATTACTAAATCTATTCAGAACTAAGCTCGAAAACTTGCAGTATTCTCGAGGTTTGGCTTTCGCCAAACAATAATCATTTGAAAATTATCCTTAGAAAGCAGAAGGCTTTCACAGATGTTATTTAAAGACTATACTTGGTTCTGATCAATTACAATTTATTATAAAATTTTTAGATAATTAAAGTCAAACAAATTGTAAAAAATAGACTAACTATTAAAAGTGTAGTCTAAAATATAGTATTCAAAACGTACAGAGATGTAAAGGTAAAGATAAGTTATGTATATATCATAAAGGAGGTTTTTATGTTAGATTGCATTGATTTAAGTGGTATTTGGTCTTTCGAATTAGACGAGGACAAAAAAGGCTTACCCTCATTCTTTCAGGACACAATTTATTTGCCTGATACTACTTCCCATGCGAAAAAGGGAAAAAGAAATGAAGCCAGAGAACTGGGATATTTAACTGATGAATATAAGTTCGAGGGTTATGCCTGGTTTCAGAAAAAAGTGGAGATCATAGATGACCTGACAGATAAAATTTGTCATCTCTATCTTGAACGAACCAGAGTTACTACTCTATGGATTGATGGTATATACATAGGTAAACATAATAGTTTAAATTCACCACATGTTTATGATATTTCAAAAAAGCTTTCCCTTGGACCTCATATAGTTACCATCTTGGTGGATAATACACAATATTTAACGAAAGGTGGGCATTTAACCTCTCCAGATACTCAAACGAATTGGAATGGTATCACAGGTAAAATCCAACTGCAGATATATAATAAGGCTTACTTGTCCGATATTCAACTTTACCCAGACATTATGGATAAGAGTGTAACTGTAAAAGCAAAAGTTAATGGACTGGCAAATGGTATTATTGCAATCTGTGCAGAAAGTTTTAACGGTGAGGAGAAACATTGTACGAAAGAGGAAGCATTCAGCTTTCAAAATAACATAATTAACGTCAGATATGCACTTGGAGAGAATACTTTATTTTGGAGTGAGCATGAGCCAAATTTGTATAGATTAAAGGTAAACTTAATGGAAGACAGCATACTCCTTGATTCCAGTGAAGTTATTTTTGGTATGCGTGCTTTTAAAACAAGTGATGGGAAGTTCACCATAAATGGAGTTAAGACCTTTCTGCGGGGAAAACATGATGGTCTTATTTTCCCTAAAACAGGTTTTACACCAACTACACTTGAGGAGTGGCTTTCAGTAATGAGAATATCAAAGGCCTATGGAATAAATCACTACCGATTTCATACCTGTTGTCCGCCGGAAGCGGCATTTGAAGCTGCCGATCGACTTGGCATTTATATGGAGCCTGAACTTCCCTTCTGGGGAACGCTAACAGATGAAAGTTATGAGAATCACAATCAAGCGGAACAGGATTATTTGGTTAAGGAGGGTATAGCTATTCTTACTACCTTTGGAAATCATCCCTCATTTGCGATGATGTCTCTGGGTAATGAATTGTGGGGAAGTAAAGAGCGGATGTCAGAAATCCTACGCTTCTACAAAGATATCGATAATCGGCACCTATATACCCAAGGCTCGAATAACTTTCAATTTACTCCTGTAATCTTAAAAGAGGAGGATTTCTTCTGTGGGGTTAGATTTTCTCGTGATCGACTTATAAGAGGCTCCTATGCGGAGTGCGATGCCCCATTAGGCCATGTACAGTCTTCTGAACCGAGTACCAGGAAAAGTTATGATGAAGAAATCCATCCGTCAATTATAGAGCAGGAAGAGAATGCTATAAATAATGTGGAAGATACCATTGAAATTCAATATGGAACAGGTGTCAAAAAAGTAAAGACGATAAGCACAGAGCAACAGCTTTTTCCGATGATACCGGTTGTTTCTCATGAGATTGGCCAATATGAGACATATCCTGATTATAGAGAAATTTCCAAGTATACTGGATCCTTAAAAGCTAGAAATCTGGAAATATTCCAAGAGAGACTTATAGCAAAAGGGTTAGGTGATCTAGCAGAAAAATACTTTAATTGTTCAGGTAAACTTGCCGTTGCATGTTATAAAGAAGAGTTGGAAGCAGCCTTTCGTTCAAAAAAATTAGCTGGTTTTCAAATTTTGGACATCCAGGACTTTTCAGGACAGGGAACAGCTTTAGTTGGTATATTGGATGCTTTCATGGATTCTAAGGGACTTATTTCCCCTGAAGAATGGCGAAGTTTTTGTTCTGATGCCGTACTCTTAGCAAGGTTCGATAAATACAATTACATTTCTGGTGAAAACTTTAAAGCAAATATTGAACTTTCCTATCACAGGCCGATTGCCCTCCAAAATCATACCTTAACCTGGGAATTAAAAATAGGTAATGCTGTGTATGAGCAAGGGAATACATTAATATCTACTGATTTTGCACAAAACTACTATGATATTTGTCATATCAGTTTGAAATTACCAGAGGTTAAGACTATGGAGAAATTGACCCTTTATATTAACATTACTGATACCGATATCTTCAAAAATTATGATTTGTGGGTATATCCCAAGGATATATTGCTGCCTAGGGATGAGGTTAATATTTTCGATAAGCTATCTTCAGAGGCAATTAAACTGCTTGAAAAAGGAGAAAAAGTACTGTTAATTCCAAAACTTGAAGATTTAAAGAATTCGATTGAGGGATATTACTGTACGGATTTTTGGTGCTATCCGATGTTCCGTTACATCTCAGAAGAAAGGAATAAAAAAGTTCCGGTAGGAACAATGGGCTTATTTATCAATAACAATCATCCTATTTTTGAGTATTTTCCGTGTGAAGAATATTCAACTTATCCCTGGTGGAGCATAGTTACAAATTCCCGTTCCATCATACTTGATAATACACCAATGGATTTCCACCCGATTGTTCAAACAATTGATAATTTTGAGAGAAACCAAAAGCTAGGTTTGATTTTTGAATGCAATGTATTACAAGGGAAACTTCTGGTATGCGCTTGTGATTTTGATAAAATAATAGATAAACCTGAAGGGAAACAACTACTATATTCCATATTAAGTTACTTTAAATCGGATAGGTTCCAGCCAAGGTCTACTATCGATTTAGAAAACTTATGTTCTGTTCTTTATGAATAAGAAGGTATCAAATAAGTGAAGGAATAATTAGACTTGAATACTGTAGAGGTCCTGCCAAAGCGAAATGTAGCAAAGGGAAACAGAGCTTATGGTTGAGCCGTTTCTTCTTGTTTTTATTGTTTTGGAAAAAAGAAGTAGACTATTATGAACTCTAATGCTAAGATTAATAAAAATTGTTTTTGAGATATGATTATAATAGAGTAGAAGAATAGATAGGAGGAACTTATGTCAGGTTCAATATATGGTAATAGTTTTGCAATTTCAACCTGGGGTGAATCTCACGGTGCAGGAGTAGGGGTTGTCATTGATGGATGTCCGGCAGGGCTGCCGATAAAAGAAGAGGATATCCAAGTATATTTGGATCGAAGAAAGCCAGGTAGAACAAAGTATTCCACTCCTCGTAAGGAGGAGGATCGACTTCAAATCCTATCCGGTACCTTTGAAGGGCGGACAACGGGAACACCAATCTCCCTTATTGTATACAATGAGAATCAACGCTCCTATGATTATTCTGACATTGCAAAGTACTACCGACCGGGTCATGCGGACTATACCTATGACCAAAAATATGGCTTTCGTGATTACCGTGGCGGCGCACGCTCTTCTGGACGCGAGACCACAGCCAGAGTGGCAGCTGGAGCAATTGCAACAGCTATTTTGAAAGAGCTTGGGATATCAATCTATTCCTATGCTAAATCTATTGGTCCAATTTCTATTGATTATCAAAATTGTAAAAAAGAAAATGTTAGTATTAGTCCTCTATGTATGCCAGACTTGGAGGCTTCTGCTAAAGCTGAGGAGTACCTGCAGAGAATGATGGAGGAGCACAATTCTGCTGGAGGCGTAATTGAATGTATTGTAACAGGTATGCCTGCAGGAGTAGGACAACCAGTCTTTGATAAACTGGATGCAGCACTCGCAAAAGCTATTATGTCAATTGGCGCTGTCAAAGGAGTGGAAATTGGTGATGGCTTTGCAGTAGCGGCTAGCACAGGACTTGAAAATAATGACTCTTTTTACTCGGATGAGAATGGTGAGGTTAAGAAGAAGAGTAATCATGCAGGAGGCATACTTGGTGGAATTAGCGATGGTTCAGAGATAATTCTTCGAGCTGCCGTAAAACCAACTGCCTCAATAGCTCGACGACAGCAGACAGTTAACAAAGACAATGAGAATATAGAAATAGAAATTCAAGGACGACATGATCCAATCATCGTACCAAGAGCAGTTGTAGTAGTAGA
>JAFACO010000078.1 GCA_023425485.1 Bacillota bacterium | reverse complement strand
GTCCGATTTCTAAATAGCCGATTTCCTCACCGTTCTCGTAACTATCTAATAGAATTCTCATTTTCGCCTTGCAGCCAAGACCATTAATCTGAGCGCTGAACTCCATAGAATTGCTGCTATAATCTTCACCAAAGTCGTAATACTTATAACCGATGATACTTCCGTCAGTTAGGTTTGTAACTAATCTGGTAAAGACATTTTTTTCTGTAATGATGCAATCCCCTTTTAGTACACAAGCCAGATCAGCTGGTGTTATCTCATAAGGAGAAAGGGATTTCTCGAAGCCTAAGGAGGTCATTTCTACTTGATGAAAGCTTCCATCTGGCTGCATTTCAATACGCTCTACGCAAGCACGTCTGGACATAATACTTCCGTTGGTCATGCGATGATAGAAAATGTACCACTGTCCATCGATATTGCAAATGGAACCATGATTGTTACCACCTGGATAATCTACTCCGTTATCTACCAGAATTCCTCTATACTCAAAGGGTCCTGTAGGCGATTTGGAGGTGGCATATACTAATCTGCTGCCAGGGTTCGGAGAATAAATCATGTAATAGGTATCTCCAACTTTTCTGGGGGAACAAGCCTCAAAGAATCGATATGGCTCGCTGGTTGGTATAATGTCCAATTGGAACGTTCCATCAATTATCTCATACATATTGTCAGCCTTAATCTCAGCCATATAGGAGCCTTCAAAACCACAATAGATATAAACTCTGCCGTCATCGTCCACAAGGACACCTGGATCGACGAATACTGCTTCGTCTAATAACTTTGGTGAATTCTCTGGAACTTTGTACTGGGATAGTAATTCAAAAGGTCCTTCTGGACTATCACTTACACCAACACAACCTTTCGCATAGAAAATGTAGGCATATAAATAATACTTTCCGTCCTTCTCAACAACATCAGGTGCATATAATTCACCATCCGTCCAAGGTGTATCACTTACTTTTCCGTCCTCATCTCTTGTTTGAAAACTCACACCGTGACAGGTCCAGTTATTTAGATTATCCTTAGGTGCGGACCACACCTTTAACTTGTAATCACAGAATTTATCTGAACCGGCACTATCATGTGAACCGTAAATATATACTCGATCACCAAAAACTCTTGGCTCTCCATCCGGGATATACTCCCATCCGGGAAGATATGGATTAGGCATAAAAAACCTCCTTGAATACTTATCATAAATTTGCTATAGTGCTTATAGTGTAATATGAAAGCTTAATATTCTCTATAATTAACAGGACATAAATTAGCACAATCCGGACACAATGAAAGGATGTCATTTTTATGGAAACGATGTACTTAAGATATTTTACACAGGATACCAATTACCCCTTTAATATCCAATATGGGTTCCACGAAGAAGATTTGTATATGCACACCCATGCAGATTTTAGCGAACTTGTTATTGTATTAAACGGCACCGCTATGCACAGAGTTGATAAGGAAGCATATTTCATAAAAAAAGGGGATGTATTTGTCATAAGTAACAACACCTCCCATGGTTATGAAAATGCTTATGATTTTCGTATCTGTAACATAATGTATCGTCCTGACCAATTGCAGTCCTCTGACCTTGATATTCGCAAATTGGCTGGATTTCATGCTTTATTTGTAATCGAGCCTTACTTTACGATGGAACGCAGCTTTCAAAGCCGATTAAAGTTACCACTGGATGATTTTGAAGAAGTTCATAGGATTATTGCTAGAATGATACAAGAATATGAGCAAAAAAAATACGGTTGGAAAACTTTTTTGAATTCTCAGTTTATGATGCTGGTGGTCTTGTTATCCAGAGCTTATAGTCTAACCTCCTTTGATGTGAAGGAGGATGTAATTAACATTGCAAAATCACTTTCCTATATTGAACGACATTATAAAGAAGACATTACCATAGAGCGGTTAGCAGCAAAATCTAATCTTTCCGTCCGACACTTTACCCGCATCTTTAATCTTACTTATCAGACTACTCCAGGTAATTATATTCTAACACTAAGAATGCAACACGCCTGCTTGCTTTTAAAGGAATCGAACATGACCATCTCTGAAGTGGCCTATGAAAGCGGATTTAATGATAGTAATTACTTTACGAGACAATTTCGAAAGTTGTTTTCACTGACTCCAAGTCAATATCGTAATCAGGTAGCCAGTGAATGAAATAGAAGGAGCTTTTGCTCCTTCTATTTCAACCTTTTATTCTTTAAACTATTCCCCAATCTCCCATTTAACCTTACTTCCCTTTTCACCTTTGGTAACAATCAGCTTTGTTCCAATCTGTGCCTTCAACTCCGTCACATGAGAAATGATTCCGACTAATCTGTTGCCACCGGACAACTCATGCAGAATATGAATTGCCTGCATTCTAGCTTCATCACTTAGTGATCCAAAGCCTTCATCAATGAACATGGTATCAATATGAATTTTGCCTGCAGCAGTTTGAATAATGTCAGCCATACCTAGAGCCATCGCCAGTGCTGCCATAAAAGATTCCCCTCCAGATAAGGTCTTAACATCACGGGTCTGGTCGTTAACCATACTGTAAATATCAAGATCAAGGCCAACCTCTCCCTGACCGGACAATTCCTCAACTTCTCTGCAC
>JAFACO010000074.1 GCA_023425485.1 Bacillota bacterium | reverse complement strand
TGTGTTTGAAGAAAGTTTAACCTCTTTTGATCCGGAGTCAGGAGAATTTCTTCTAGGTGATATTGTTATCAGTGTAGAACATGCGATAGCTCAAGCACAGGAATATGGACATTCTATTAAAAGAGAGATTGCATTTTTAACCGCACATAGTATGTTCCATTTATTTGGATATGATCATATGGAAGAAAATGAACGTATAAGAATGGAAGAAAAGCAGAACAATGTGTTAGAAAAGCTTGAGATTTTTAGATAAGTACCTAATGCAAGAACTTTGGGTAAGAGGTATAGATAAGAGGTATAGATAAGAACTTTATGTAAGAACTTATATAAGAACTTTATATAAGAAGTATAGGTAAGAACTTTAGGAAAGAACTTTAGGAAAGAAACTTTAGGAAAGAAACTTAAGATAAGAGGCCTTAAATATATTATTTTATAAGTAATTTTGAATAGAGATAAATGGCAGGCAATATTCAATAGAAAGTCGTTTTTGGAAGGGACTGATAGGAATGAAGAAACTTTTAGTTTTAGTGTTATTTTTAGTAACAGCATTCTATATGATAGGATGTAGTAAAAACTCTTCAGATGATAAATCAGATATAGATACTGACGAAAATAATATTACGAATGTAGTAACCCAAGCACCCACAAGTACACCTGCGCCTACTCCGATTGTGGAAAATCATGATGGAGAGATGAGAAGTTATTTATCCGGGTTATGGGTTCCAATCGAAGTAGGTACAAAACGTCCAATTGCAATTCAATTAAACAATTTTAAAACAGTATCCAATCAAAGTGGAATTGGACAAGCGGATATTGTTTATGAATGCATTGTGGAAGGCGGTATAACGAGGTTATTAGGGATTGGTGAAAACTTCAGCGGAGACCGTCTGGGTTCCGTGCGTAGCTCCAGACACTATTTTGTTAGTATCGCAGATGAATATGATGCCATCTATGTACATTTTGGAAAGACAAAGTATGCAACTAAAAAAATGAATGAATTAAAGATTGATCATATGGATGGATCCGAAGGGATTGGAACCACTGTATTTTATAGGGATAAGAGCATTAAAGCTCCTAACAATGCGTTTGCAAGTATAGAGAGCATCCAGGCAGGTATTGCGAAAAAAGGGTTTGAGACTAATTATGCGAGTGACTTTCAGCCACACTATACCTTCTATGAGAAGGATACTGATCTTGAAGGTGGAAATCAGGCCATGAAACTGTCCTTGCATTTCTCTGGTTATACAACCCCATATTTTGAATATAATGAGACGGATAAGTCCTATTATCGTTTTCAATTCAATGATAAGCATGTGGATTCTGTAACGAATCAACAGCTGAGTTTTAAAAATATTATTGTGCAGTTTGTTAAGGAATGGGATATTGATAAAAACGATTATCAAACTATGGAGCTTACGAATGCGTCTGGAACTGGATATTATATTACCAACGGTACTGTTGTACCAATTACCTGGAAGAAGAAGGAAGCGGACAGATGGATGCGCTATTATAATGAAGCTGGGGAAGAGTTAAAGATAAATCCAGGAAAAACTTATATTACCTTATTCCCTAAGGATAGACCAGAAGATGTGAAAATTCAATAAGGCGAACCTTTAGGTTTGTAGGCATGATATCAAAAGATACCATGTAACAGTGAAGATACTGAACAAGTACAACGTAAGATAAATGAAGGAGATTGTTATGTCGGCAAGCAATAAGAATAATCAATTTTTAATACAGGGGAGTATTCTGGCAATTGCTTCCATCCTAGTGCGTATCATAGGACTTGTATACCGCGTTCCCATGCAAAGAATTTATGGCCTAGAGGGTGCAGGTATCTATTCAAAATCCTTTGAAATCTATAATATTATGTTGATTATTTCCTCTTATAGCCTACCGATTGCGGTAGCGAGGCTGGTGGCGGTTCGAACAGCGAAGAAAGAACATCGCAACGCCTACCGTGTATTTTTAATTGCTATGATGTGTGCAGTAATAGTAGGTTTTATTGCTACACTGATCGTGTTTTTTGGTGCTGATCTTTTTACTAAACTTATTAAATCACCCAATGCTGCACTGCCGTTAAGGGTGCTGTCACCTACAATTTTTATTTTTTCTATTATGGGTGTGCTGCGTGGTTTTTATCAAGGGAAGAATACTACAATTCCAACAGCGGTTTCACAGGTATTAGAGCAAATCGTGAATGCTGTAGTGAGCGTGGTTGCTGCTTATTTGTTAGTTAAGAATTTTAGTGCCAGTGTTAATGTTGCTGCTTATGGTGCTGCGGGAGGTACCTTTGGTACTTTAACTGGGGCTTTTATATCGTTATTATTTTTAGTCTTTGTATTTATAATCTATAAACCAGTTTTAAATAGGCAGCTAAAAAAGGATCATAGTGAAGTTAATGAAAGTTATAAGTCTATTTTAAAGTTGCTTATGATTACCATATCACCAATTATATTAAGCCAGTTTGTCTATCAGATTAGTGGGCTTGTTGATATGGCTTTGTTTGGAAATATTATGAGTCTGAAAGAAGTCTCATTGATTGATAATGAAGTTCTTGGTGTTATACCAGGACAGCTCTACACCACAGATAACCTGGATTCCCTTTGGGGTATTTATAGCAATGAATATCGTTTATTAACCAATGTTCCTGTCGCAATTGCAACAGCCATCGGTGCAACAATTGTAACTACAATAGCTACAGATTATACCAGAGGTCTTCAGGATGCAATTAGAACGAAAGTACATTCAGCGGTTAAGTTTAATATGATAATTGCAATACCTTCCTTTGTAGGTATGAGTGTGTTGGCTGGTCCAATTCTTAGAGTTATCTTTGCGGATAGATTTAATTTATCAGCGAATGTAATGATGCTTGGTTCGATATCAATCGTGTTCTATGCGCTTTCAACGATAACTTCAGCCGTATTACAAGGTATTAACAGGTTAAAAACCCCAGTGCTGCATTCAGCTATTTCTTTAGGAATACATATCATTATTGTATTTGTATTACTTCATTTTACTGATTTGAGTACTTATGCGCTTGTTATAGGCAATGTTACCTTCCCTCTTGTGGTTTGTATTCTTAACTGGATATCGATCGAAAAGCACTTGAAATATCATCAGGAAATTATTAAGACGTTTTTAATTCCCTTTGTTTGTTCGGGCCTGATGGGTGTTGCAGCATATTTTACTTACTATGGAATAAACCTACTTACAGGCAGTATGATATTAGCGCTTTTTATTGCAATTCTTTTGGCTGTAATCATTTATTTTGTTTTGCTGATCTTTTTACGAGGACTTAATGAGGAGGAGATAGCTTCCTTGCCGAAAGGAATGGCAATAATTAGTATATTAAAAAGGATACATTTACTATAATTGTATAAATAGCGAAATAATGGAGATAATATTGCCGAAGGAGTGGTTTCTATGAAACTTAAAAAGGCATCAATTTATCTCGTAGTTTTCGCATTGTTGTGCGTTTTGTTTACTGGCTGCTATTATCTAAGCTACCTACAAGCACTTAAAAATTTTAATGAGCGTGCAGTTGAACAGAAGAGTGATTTTTATAAATATTTAGAAAATATAAAACCGACAGCACAACCTGATGAAGTAGAGAGTCAGGACGACGTTCCTGTAATTAAGACCGAATCTACTGTTCTACCAACCGCAAAGTATAATTTACAAATCTATAATATGAAAACAGATACCACAGAAACTCAGGTACTAAATCCACCTGGTTATTTGGTTGGACTTACCCGGGAAGAAATAATGGATTATATCGCCTCCTATATGAGCGATATGCCCTTGTCCGAGTATAACAAAGGGTTGATTTCTTATGAATTGACCTACTTTTCAGAGGAAGAGATAACGATAAAGAAAACCTATAATGAAGATTTTCTTCCGTTCCGGTTCTATGTAGTCATAAAAGATGGTTATGTAGTGGTATATAATAGTGATTTGAAGAGCATATTTCGAGATACTCATATAGAAGCGAAAACTCTTCCAGAAGAAGATAGAATCAAATTGATTCAAGGTATTTATGTGAATAGCCTGGACGAGCTATATGCTCTGCTTGAAAGTTATTCCAGTTAAAATTTAAGGGTTGTTGCAAACTATTTCTATATTGTTTTGCAGCAGCCCATTTAAATTGGTTCTGAATATTAAAAATTTATTAAGAATTCTTAAGTAACACCTTATACCTTAAAGAAACGCTTGAAATAATGCTTTCAGTAAAATATAATGAAACAAATGCGAAACTTTACATGTGGAGGCGTTCAATTGGAATATGATGTGATCATCATAGGAGCAGGAGCTTCTGGGTTGACTGCAGCAATTGCTGCAGCACGAGAGGGCAGTTCGGTTCTTGTGATTGAGCAAATGGATAAAGCAGGTAAAAAAATATTAGCTACAGGTAACGGAAAATGTAATTATACTAATTTACATCAAAGTCCTGATTGCTATCGTTCCGATGACAGCGCATTTGCTATGAAAGTGCTGTCTTGTTTTGACGTTGAAAAAACATTGCAGTTTTTTAAGGAACTTGGAATCTATCCAAAAGAACGGGATGGGTATCTGTATCCCTATTCTGAACAAGCGGCAAGTGTTGTATCTGTACTCATGCTGGAATGCCTGGCACTTAAGGTGGAATTTCGATATGAGGAGAAAGTAATTAATATTAAAAAACCAGACTTTACCGTAATAACGAATAAAGATGAGACGGAAAAAGGTAATAAAGGAAAGAATTCAAATAGTAAAAATTTAAATAACCACAATTCAAATAGTAACAAGGCAAGCTTAAAAACCTATTTCTATAAAGCAGAGAAATTGATTATAGCGACTGGGGGATGTGCTTCACCTAAGCTTGGCTCCGATGGAAGTGGCTTAGAACTGGCAAAGTTGTTTGGTCACACTGTAATTAAACCGCTCCCAGCACTGGTTTCGCTTTTATCACCACAAAAGTATTGTAAGACGATCTCCGGTGTGAGAGTTAAAGCAAAGGTAACTGCATTTACAGAGGATTATCATAAAGGGAAAGAAAATACAACTAAACTACTTGGAATGGAAAAAGGTGAGATTGTCTTTACGGATATCGGTATTTCCGGGATTCCGATTATGCAAGTAAGCCGTTTTGTTGCAAAAGCTCTGGACCAAGGTGAAAAGGTATCTCTCGAACTGGATTATTTTGCAGAACTTTCAAAGCAGGAGTTAGCAACCATAATTAAGCAAAGAATTAATAAGAGTCCGCATAAAACGATAGAAGAAATGATGATTGGACTATTAAATCACAAGCTTTCCTATATATTACTTCAGCAGGCAGAGCTAGACCTGACGAAGAACTGTCTACCGATGACTAATTCAGAAATAGACCGATTGGTTTCAATTTTAAAAGAACATCGAATGGCTATCAATGCTACCAACTCTTTTGAATTTGCCCAGGTAAGTACCGGAGGAGTAAAAACCAGTGAAGTAGATCCTCGTTCCATGGAATCTAGATTACAGAAGAAACTATATCTGGTTGGAGAATTGTTGGATGTGGACGGAACCTGTGGGGGATATAATCTTCAATGGGCTTGGAGTTCAGGATATTTGGCTGGAATAACAGCAGGAGCAAAAAATAATCTCAATAAGCAATAACTGTTAATAACAAGTTAACGCATAAATGATAAAGGAATATTAGAATGATACGCATTGCGCAAATAAAGCTTCCAATTAAGCATACAGTGGAAGACTTAAAAAAATCAGCAGCAAAAGCTCTCAAACTGTCACCTCTGGATATAAGTGAAGTGGAGATTGTAAAAAAATCCATAGATGCCAGAAAAGATGAGATTAAATACATTTATACATTAGAGATATCTTTAATAAATAAGGGAGCGGAGGCAGAACAAAAGCTCGTTACTCGCTGCCATAATGTTAATATTACACTTTCTATAAAAGAAAATTATAAATTTATTTCTCAGGCAGAGCAAAAACTTAACCTAAGACCTATCGTGGTTGGTACAGGACCAGCGGGATTATTTGCAGCCTTACAGTTAGCAAAATACGGTTACCAACCTCTTGTTATTGAACGTGGAGACGAGGTGAGTAAGAGAGTAAGAGCAGTGGAGCATTTTTGGAGCACCAATGAGCTATCCCCGGAAAGTAATGTTCAATTTGGTGAAGGTGGAGCAGGAACCTTTTCAGATGGTAAACTAAACACAATGGTAAAAGATAGTAATCATCGCTATCGACTTATTATGGAAACCTTTGTAAATTTCGGTGCACCCTCTGAAATATTATACCTAAACAAACCACATATTGGCACAGATAAGCTTCGCTATGTTGTTGAGAAGATGCGAAAAGAAATTATCAACCTAGGCGGAGAGGTGCGTTTTAATACTAAACTTACGGATTTAATAATAGAAAACGAACAATTAGTTGGAGTTGAACTTAACCATTCAGAAAAACTCCCCTGTAAGGTATTGATACCGGCAATTGGACATAGTGCCAGAGATACCTTTCAGATGTTTAAAGACAATAACTTGAAATTAACACCAAAGGCTTTTGCCATTGGTATGAGAATTGAGCACCCCCAAAGTGTAATAAGTAACTCCCAATATGGTAAGGATTATATTCACCTACCAGCAGCGGATTACAAGCTAACGCATCAAACATCTTCAGGAAGAGGAGTCTATTCCTTCTGTATGTGTCCGGGAGGTTTTGTTGTAAACGCTTCTTCGGAAAATGGACATATGGCTGTGAATGGTATGAGTAATTATCTTCGTGATGAAGCAAATGCCAACAGTGCAATTGTTGTCACTGTGCAACCGTCAGATTTTGGTGGAGATAATCCTCTAAGCGGAGTCGATTTTCAAAGAAAATGGGAAAAAGCAGCTTATGAAACAGGCAAGGGCTATGTTCCTGTTCAGCTCTTTGGAGACTTGTTAAA
>JAFACO010000005.1 GCA_023425485.1 Bacillota bacterium | reverse complement strand
AGCCCATAGAGTGCAGGAAGGACGGAGTACCCGTACTGTAAAATCGTACGAGAAGTCAATTGAGCAACAGGCACGTAAAGAACCGCATACCTATCATTCATGATATGCGTGGTCCCTGCCGGATATCGTTCAAATGTTCGCAAATTTTGATTAAAATTAACTATGAAGTCGATATAGTCATTGCTGGTTATTTTAAATCTTTCTGCCTCCGTCATGCCTACTCCTTCTATTATTCGCTTCTTCTAAGGATATCAAAAACATTATATACATCCAGTATGCCATAACCCCAATCCCTGTTAGGATAGGGAATTTGAAGTTCTCTTCGCGCTCCTCGTATTAAGAATACTTTCATCTCCACTGTGCTCATACTAACTTGATTTCCTCTTACAATCCCCCATTCCAGAAGTAACGCTGCAACGCCTGCGGTATGAGCTGCTGATACACTGGTCCCAGTTGCATCACTAAAGCCCTGGTCCAGTGTTGGGCTGGTAACATTTACACCTGGAGCTGCAATTTCTGGTTTGATATCCCCTACTCTTGTAAATCCTCTGCTTGCATTCAAATATAAACTGTCATCCTCCGTGTTATAAGCCGTAACTGTAAGCACAGATACTGCATTTCCTAAGGACAATATGGTTGTATAAGGATCAGAACGTACGAAGAATGTGTTATCCGAAATAAATCCCTGCATTGGTAGCCATATATGAAAGCCTACTTGAATATCTCCCCTCCCGTAAACATTAAACTTCCATATTCCTGGAGCTGGATTACGAAATCTGAGTAAAATAAGTTGATCTCCACTTTGAGATTCAACTATTTGATAATCAATTATAATGATGGTTTGTTCAAATATAAATGAGATTTCCCTACTTTCGTCCAACCTGGGAACAATTCGTGGAACATATTCCCCGGAGGGTGACTGTATATCCAGGGAAAAAACTCCCGGAGAATCTCCCCATAACTCCATAGAAAAACCTAATTCGCCTCTTCCAACAGATAATTCAACTACGTCATAGCCAACAGCAGGATTAATTGTTCCATAATAGTGCCTTCTTGCATTTCCTTCATTACCTGCTGCTACCACAATTCCATTTCCAACATCCTCTGCTTGTAAAGAAAGAAAACTACTAAGAGTTCCTCTCCCATCATGTGCACCTTGGGAGGTGCCTAAAGCTACACAGAGAGCAAGTGGTCTATTCAGTTCAATGGCAACTCGGAATATATAATCTAATGCAAATAAAATATCATTTTCCTGATAACAAGGAACACCTGGTGGTATGATAAAAAAATCTCTTAGATATTGCTTTGCCTGTTTTAATTTAACAACAACTAACTCTGCCCCAGGTGCTACCCCTACAAATTGATTTTCTGGCACAGCATTACCAGCTGCTATCCCAGCTATCATTGTTCCATGCCCTATCTCATCCCTGCTGGGTACTATTTCAAAAGGGGTTTCACTACGAAGAGCTTCATTTATCTGTTCTCTCGAATAGACGGTTCCATAATTGGCACTCGGGGGATATTGATCACTAACAATTGTTTGATCCCAAATAGAAACAATTCTGGTAGTGTTATCTGCATTTTTAAAAATAGGATTGGTATAATCTATTCCGGTATCCAGAAAACCAATTAAAACCCCGCTTCCAAGAAGATCTAAGTTAGGTATATTACGAAGTCTGATTATTCCCGAAGCTTCAAGACTTTCCTGACTGATTAATCCAAAAAGAGAAGGCATAACCGAATAGCCAAGCTGTACAATGGTGTTATTCGTTATTTGCGATACTGGAACATGTACTACTGCGTTGAAAAAATCTATAATATGGACGGTGGCATCCGTAAATTGCGCTAATGCATTTTGATCTCCGGCATAATTAATCAGAAGATCAGCATAATCTTCACTAACAATTCTATTTCTATCTTCCGATGTCATATGAAATCATCCTTTTTACCTCTTACATAATATATATGCAAGAGTATTTATTTAAAAACCTCGCAACTGTAATGTTTAACAGCCACGAGGTTATCTTTGGTTTTTAACTTATTCAAATTAGTTCTACTCTATCTATATTCTTATGTCTACTGCTTAATGCGCTAAAATGTATTCCCAATCAATTTGGCTTTCAAAATTTAGTGCTTCATAAGTTGCCCCAAGTAGCTTATATTCCGGTCCAACCGCCAGTGATTTCATATTGGCGGCTTTTGCAGCTACTATACCTGCTTCAGAATCCTCCACCACCAGACATTCCTCTGGGGAAAGTCCAAGTTTCTTAGCTGCAATTAAAAAAACTTCAGGGTCAGGCTTTGATTTCGTTATATCAAGTCCACAACTCACCTTATCAATAAATGTTACCAATTTCGTCTTTTCTAAGATCAGAGGGGTGTTCTTGCTTACGGAACCAACTCCGATTAGAAGACCTTTTTCCCTTAGCATAGTAAGTGTCTCTGTGACATGGGTTAGAACCGCTGACTCTGTAAGGCCCTGCAGTAATCCAATATACTCTTGGTTTTTACTTTCTGCCAACTCTTCTTTTTCTGCCTCGGTATATGTCTTACTCCCCTTTTCTAATACAATTTCCAAGGATGCCATTCTGCTGACACCCTTTTGTCTTGCATTATCTTCTTTGGTAAAGTTCATAATTCCAAGTCGTTCTGCCAACTGCTTCCAAGCAATAAAATGCAACTCATCCGTTGATACCAAAACTCCGTCCAGATCAAATATAACTCCTTTTATCATGTCATTTCCTCTCAGTTTTCTAATTATAAAGTTATTGTAACTATTTATTTTTTATCCTCTTCGACCTTTATAATTTTAGCTTGGTCATCCTTTACTATAACATTATATAATTCTTCCCTATAATTAATATGAAACTCTAATCTCGTCCAATTATCTGGAAGTGCCGGATGTGCCTTCAATTCTCCATTCTTGTGATGGATGCCCGCGAACCCTTCAATTGCAGTCATATAAGCACCACCGGAGGATGCTGGGTGTGTTCCGCCGATATAAATCAGACCAGCCCATTCCTTCCCTTTGCCAATTAAATCGGACATTGCCGATTTTAAGAAGAAGGGATAAGCACTTTGGGGCATATCACATTTACAGGCAAGCATGGAATACATACAAGCACTTAACGAAGAACCATGCTCGGTTCTTGGTTCATAATAATTCCAGTTATTCAATAAAGTATCTTTGTCATATTCCTTTGAGAAAAGATTCAGCATAGTAACAACATCCGCTTGTTTAATTACTTTGGTATGAGCAGCAATACCATAAGCTCCGCCCCAATATTCTTTTTCATTAAGAAGACGCTTCTTCAAATCCTCCAAGGAAACTTCCTCAAGCTCAAAGTAACCGTCAAATTGTTCAATAACACCACTATCCTTATCAGGCTGTGGCATAAATATCTTCTTAGCTGCATCCACATACTGATTTGTTAAGGTTTCCAAATCATAATAATCCTTAATCCTATCCGCAGCCTCATTTCCTAATTGAGGTAACAATTCGATAATTCGATATGCCGCTTCAAATACATACTTTGCCATACGGTTCGTATATGCATTGTTATTCACACGTTCATGATATTCATCCGGTCCAATTACATCATGAAGCTCATATACGTCTTTATTTACCTTACGCAGCAGAAGGTCATAGTAGAAGTTTGCACACTCTAAGACTACTTCAGCTCCACCTTCCTTTAGTAAATCGAAAGCCCCTGTATAGTCAACATATCTCATAATACCATAAACAACTGCAGAAGAAATGTGAATTTGCTTATCTTTAAAATAAGTACGCATAGGTCTGCCGGTAAAAACATCTGTAACATTATAATCGGAGCAGGCATCATAACCGCCTTCCTGACTCTCCCAGGCATAGAAGGCACCTTGATAGCCATATTGTTTTGCTTTGATTTTTGCACCCTCTAACGTATCAATTCTATACTTTAATAAGGTTTTTGCCACTTTGGGATTGGTAAATAAAAAGAAGTCCAGCATGAACATCTCAGTATCCCAGAACACCGCTCCTTTATAG